>NZ_LZZL01000017.1:0-75981 GCF_002006495.1 Clostridium sp. BL-8 | reverse complement strand
ATTTATTTAGCTTACAGATGGTTTAAATGTAATTTTATTATTGCAACATATATATTAACAAAAATTTTTTGTAAAAAATCATTTAAATTTTCATATTATTAAAAGTAGTTATATACAATATAAGGTGTAGCAAATAAAAAAATGTATGATATAATAATATAGAAAGTCTAATGGGTATCATTAGACCTTCTAGTACGTTTTTGTTTTTTGGGCTATTGGTTTCGATTTCTATAAAAAGAAATTTTGTAACTAAGGAAGACGCTTATTTGAAGATGGGGCGCCTTCTTTAGTGGTTTTAAAAACTAATTTAAAACCTTTGAGATTAAGTGAGATTTCAAAGTCACATTCTTTAGAACTACACTTTAAAGATCTATTTATTAGCATTACTAGCACGAGAAATAGCAGAAACGCCAACATTCCAATAATCATATCCAATACCACCTTCCTAGGGATTGAAACAGACAGTAATCAACAACCCAAGGTTGGAGAACGTACAACCACCGCTCCCATCAATGCAGCTTATACACATATATATTATACCATAAGTATATGTGTTAAAGTAATTTTTTACCAGTACCTTTGCATTCAATTAGGATAAAAATAGTACTTTTCGTGAATTCAATTTATATATAAGTTGAATTTTTTTCATTTTAATTAAAATAATTACATTAATATAAGAAAATACTATTAATTCGTTAGATTTTATTGAAGAAAAATAGTAAGTTAATCTAATCATTTGAAAGGGGCGAGAGCAAAATGGAGATATATACGATTGGTCATTCAAATTATCCAGTAGAAAAACTTATTGACATGCTAAAATATTACAATATCAACTGTGTTGTAGATATTAGAGGAATTCCTTATTCAAAATATAATGTTCAGTATAATAAAGAAACCATAGCTGAAACTTTAAAAAGAGAAGGATTTATATACATATACATGGCAAAAGAATTTGCGGCAAATAGGGAAAATAAAATATCTTATAATAAAGAAGGGTATTCAGATTTTGAAAAGGTAGCTAAAGAGCAGGAATTTTTAAATGGTATTGAAAGATTAAAGATAGGATGCAAAAAAGGGTATAATATAGCAGTTCTTGGTGCTATGCAGGATCCGATAGGGTGCCATAGAAGTATATTAGTTGGGCGTTTCTTAAGAAAAGATGGATTTAATGTTAAGCATATTTTAGATGATTATACACTTGCATCTCAGGAAAATATAGAAGAAAGCCTCCTAAACAAATATTTCAGTAATAGAAACCAATTAACTATTGACAGCCTACTTGGAAATTCAATGAGTGAAGAAGAAATGATTGAAGAGGGATATAGATTAGCTAATAAGGAAATTGGATGGAGAGTTGAAAATTTAAAATAAATTTATAAAATACGCATATATTACTTTATAATAATAATTTGGAAATAAGAGTATGAAAATTTTATCTAAGATATTTAAAAGTAAAAGAGATGATAAGAAAAATAGTAGAGCAGATGATGCTAAACAAAATGCCAGTGCTTCCAATTATGTAAATAAAAATAATATTTCAAGTACAACCGAATATTTGATTTGGGTCAATCTTAGAAGTTTTAAAGTAAATATTTATAAGGGCAGTACAAATAAATGGAATCTAATTCACAGCTATATATGTACAATAGGAAAAAATTCAACTCCAACGCCAAAGGGAACATTTACCGTTGGAATAAAAGGTATTTATTTTGGAGTAAGTAAAGGGTATAAATGCTGGTATTACACGCAATTTAAAGGAAATTATTTATTTCATTCAATAATATACAATCTGGATGGATCTATAAGAGATGGAAGACTTGGTATGAAATTATCAGATGGATGCATCAGGTTATCTAAAGAAAATGCCAAATGGATTTATGATAATGTCCCCAGGGGAACTAAAGTGATTATAAACTAATTATTTCATAAGCCAATAGACTTTATTTTTTGACAATTCAAAACCAAGCTTTTTTTGTAAAGCAGCTGAAGCCAGATTATCTTCAATAACTTGTCCGTAAGGATATCTTCTATTTGCTAAAGCACTATTAGTGGCTGCTATCTGCAAGGCAGATCCAATTCCTTTTCCTCGATAATTAGGAATAACTTCTAACATTCCTATAGAACCTTCTGTGTGACTTCCAATGAAACCACACAGATCATCATTAATGAAGGCACCAAACATAACTTTTGATTTTAATCTATCCTCAATATAACCTTCTTCAATAATTTCTGCCTTAGAATAATACTTCATTATAATGTCTTTATATCCTAGAGTAAGGATTTTAATATTCACAGTAGAATTTTTTGATTCTAATGGTGTATGATTTGTATAAACAGTGTTATAACAAATCATGGTGTTATTAAAGTTAAATTTTTCAGCCAATAACTCATAAGAAAATTTATCATGCGAAACAATGATTTCAGCATTAGCAGGAATTTTAGAAATTAGATGTTCTGCTATTTTATGACTTTGGCTAGAAAGCATATATATTTGAGATGGGATGTCAATTAATAAAACACTTCCGTTTGAAGCAAATAAAATTTCAGCACTGCCTCTGCGGATGCATTCAAGCATATCTACATTTAGTAAAAAGTCATTAAGTAATATTTTATTAGCTGTATGATTAAGCATAATAAGTGAATCCTTTCAAAATAAATTTAGATGTTCTTTAACTTCATTATAGCATAAACAAAATTATTTAAATAAATCGATTGCAATATCGAGATGATTAATTACAAATTATAGTAAAATATGATAAAATTAAAAAATAAGATACTATTGATTGTTCAGAAAGAAGAAAGTAAGAATTGAAATGGGTATAGAGATTAGGAGGAAATAATATGGATTATAGATGGCTTGATGATTACTGCTTAAGTAAAAAAGGTGCAGAAAAGGATAACTCAAATTGAAACTGAACACCAATAATTATATAATGAGGGTACTATATTGAAAATTTAATAGCTATATTTGGATCTGAAGTATTAATAAATTAAATTTGGGAAAAGAAAATATGAGAATAAGTCAGAAAATTCAAAAAATATATTGAAGTATTCATTGAAATAATATATAATTAAATCAAGATAAAGATTTGAATTTATCTTAGTGTACTGACACTTCAATCCGGCAGAAGAGCATATCTCAAGAGGTATGCAGTTGGTGATGGGCAACGTAAAAATCCCAGAAGCAATGTACGACATAGGGTCGTACCCAGTTGGCGGACAACGTAAAAATCAGTGGCTAAGGAAAAGCAAGTGTATCACAAATACACTTGCTTTTTATATTTACTAAGAGAGATATAAGAAATTGTAATTGCAGTTTCGTATATCTCTTTATATTTTGCAAAAACTTATTGTTATAATTATTGTTTGAATTGTTCTGGGATAAATTAACTATAAATAATATTTATAACCTCATAAGTAAACGATATTTCTTATTGAAAGAAGATAGATTTATAATAAAATCATAGATACATAATAATATAGTTGAATTTATGATGTGACTAGTTAAATAAAAAAGGAGTGTTCTAAATGAGAAACTTAAAGGGGCAGGAATTATTAAGAAATCCATTTTTAAATAAAGGAACAGCATTTACTGAAGAAGAGAGAAAAAAATATGATCTTGTAGGTCTGTTGCCTAATGCAGTAAGAACTATTGAGGAACAAGAAAAAGTAATTTATGAAAGAACTAAATCATTTGAAGATAATCTTGAAAAGCATCTTTTTTTGATGAATTTATATGATACAAATCGTACATTATTTTATTATGTTTTAGGTAAACATGTTACAGAATTACTTCCTGTAATCTATACGCCGACAATAGGAGATGCAGTTATAAATTACTCAAGAAAATATGATACTCCAAAAGATGCAGTATTCCTTTCAGTAGATAATATTGGAGATATAAGAAAAGCAATAGAAGCTTCATTAGGGGATCTTGATGAAATAAAGCTTATAGTTGTAACTGATGGAGAAGGAGTACTTGGAATAGGAGACTGGGGAGTACAAGGCGTCGACATTTCTATTGGAAAACTTGCTGTTTATACCGTTGCAGCGGGAATTAATCCAAGGAATGTGCTTCCAGTTGTAATAGATGCAGGAACTAATAATGAAACACTTTTAAATGATCCATTATACTTAGGAAATAAGCATAAAAGAATTGTTGGGGAAAAATATGATGATTTTATAGAAGAGTTTGTTAAAGTTTCTATGGAATTATTCCCAGAAGTACTTCTTCATTGGGAGGACTTTGGACGAGGGAATGCAAGTAGAATTCTTGAGAAATATAGAGATAAAATATGTACATTTAATGATGACATCCAAGGAACAGGAGTAATGATGGTGTCTGCATTAAATGCAGTAGCTAAAGTTACAAACATTCCAGTAAAGGAACATAGGGTTTTAGTATTTGGTGGTGGTACTGCTGGTATTGGGGTATCAGATCAGATTTTATTAGAAAAAGTAAGAAGTGGACTTAGTGAAGAAGAAGCTAAAAAACACGTTTATATTGTAGATAGATATGGGCTTGTCACAGAGGATATGGAAGGGTTGACTGAAGGTCAAAAGAAATATGCTCGTGGAAAAGACGAATTTAAAGCTCCACTAACAGATTTAGCACAAATCGTAGAAGAAGTAAAGCCTACAGTTCTTATAGGAACTTCTGGAGTTCCGGGAGCGTTCACAGAAGTAGTGGTTAAGAATATGGCTAAGGTAAATGATAGACCTGCAATTATGCCGATATCAAATCCAACAAAGCTTTGTGAAGCAAAAGCAGAAGATATAATAAAATGGAGTGATGGTAGAGCTCTAGTTGTTACAGGAAGTCCATCTGACCCAGTTGAATATAAAGGAGTGACATATAAGATAGGTCAAGCGAATAATGCATTGCTTTACCCAGGATTAGGTTTTGGAATAATTGTTGCAAAGGCAAAGACAGTTACAGATAGCATGTTATCAGCTGCTGCGCATGGAATTGCATCACTTCAGGATCTATCTAAGCCTGGAGCAGCTATGCTTCCACCAGTAGCAAGACTTAGAGAAGCATCAAAACTTGTAGCAACAGCGGTTGTAAAGCAGGCAATAAAAGATGGTGTAAATAGAGCAGCTGTTACGGAAGAAAAGGCCATGGAAGCGGTTGAAAGAGATATATGGGAACCAAAATATATGGATTGTAGTGAAAACTAGATTAAAGATCTGTAAAAAGAAATATATAATTTAAGAGAAAAGTAGACTAGAAACAAGTGACAAGTTTAAGGGAGAAAATCCTATTAACTTGCCACTTTTAATTTATCACTAAAATTAATATAATATATGAAACAAAAATTACTGAGTATAATGATTATTTACATATGTTTTATAAGTATTTGCTTCCTTTAAAAATATAGTGTATTCTTATTCCAAAGGAGTCGTTTAATTATGAATCTTAAAGATATGGAGTATTTTTATTATTTATGCAAGCTTAAGAGTTTTACAAAAACAGCAGAAAAGCTTTATGTTTCCCAACCTTCAATAACGATGGCACTAAAGAGGATTGAAAAAGAATTAAATACAAAGCTTGTTATAAGAAATCATTCTGAAAAGCAGATTGAATTAACAGAAGCTGGAATGATATTAAAAAGACATACTCAAAATATTATTGAGGAAATTAAAGAGATAAAATTAGAAATATCTAAGGTAAGTGGTGGGAATATAAAATTAGGAGTACCACCCATGATAGGCGCATATTTTTTTCCGACAATTATGGAGAAATTGGTTAAACAGGGGTATGCAAGAAATATTGAACTTGTTGAGAAGGGCTCTGTAACTATGAAAGAATTATTATTAACTAATGAAGTTGATATGTCTCTTATAGGTTCATTGTCTCCATTGAAGGAAGAAAATTTAGAAGCTAAGATTCTAAAAGTAGATGAATTTAAAGTTTGTATGAGTCAAAGTCATGTACTTGCTAAAAAAACAAAAATAGATTTTAAAGAGCTTTTAAATGAGCAATTCATAGTTCTAGGAAATTCATATATACATAATGAAGTACTTGAAAAACTCTGCATGGAAAACAATATGTCTATGAAGAATTTTTATTATACAGAAGAAATACAGACAGCAAAATCTCTTATTGCTTCTGGACTTGGAATTGGAATAATGATTGATATGGCAGTCAATAATATAAAAACAATAAAAACAGTACAACTTTTGAAGCCAATAAAATTTTATATTTCATTTGCATCGAAGAAAAATAGATATCTTACCTTTAATGAGGAAAAAATAAAAGAGATAATTCTAAATAATTCTAATAAGACGGAGTATATATTTAATGAGTAAGTTTAAGAAAATTTATATAGAAATAACTAATGTATGCAATTTAAGCTGCAATTTTTGCCCAAAAACATCTAGAGAATTAAAGTTTATGGATGAAAATAATTTTGAGTATATTATAAAAAGCATAAAGCCTTATACAGATTATGTTTATTTTCATTTGATGGGGGAGCCATTTTTAAATAAAAAGCTAGAACAATTTTTGAATATAAGTAAAGAAAATGAGCTAAAGGTCAATATAACTACTAATGGCACATTAATAAAGGATGTAAAGGATGTATTGTTAAATTCTCCAGCACTCAGACAGGTCAATATTTCCTTACATAGTTTTGAAGCTAATGAAGATAACATGAATTTTAATAAATATATAGAGAATATACTTGATTTCGTAAAAGAAGCTACAGAAAAAACTGATGTGATTTGTTCTCTCAGGTTATGGAACTTAGATACAAAATATGTAGCAAGTAATAATATGAATATAGATATTTTCAAACTGCTTGAAAATGAATTTAAGCTAGAGGAAGACTTAAGAAGCAGCTTGAAGGAGAAAAATAGCTTTAAGTTAAGAAAAAATTTATATCTTAGTATGGGCGAAAAGTTTAACTGGCCATCGCTTAAAATTGAAGAATTAGGTGAAAGAGCTTTTTGTTATGGACTTAGAGATCACATTGGAATATTGGTGGATGGAACTGTTGTGCCTTGTTGTCTAGACGGAGAAGGAAGTATAGCTTTGGGTAATATTTTTGAAGATACACTAGAAGAAATTTTAAATTCAAAGAGAGCTAAGGATATATATGAAGGATTTTCTAGAAGACAAGCAATAGAAGCGTTATGCAAAAGATGCGGTTTTACAAATAGAGTAAGATAAAAATGGAGGTGGGTATAGTGGAGGTAGCAATAAAATCAGTAGGTTCCTTCTTACTACTGTATTTTTCGTATTATTTTTTGTTACGATTTATTCAATCGGTTTTTCAAGGTTTTATTGGAATTATTAGCACTAAATTGGCCAAGTTCTTATATGCAATGAGTACACCAGCCCATGAGTTAGCGCATTTAATTGTTGCTATATTATGTCTTGCTAAAATAGAACAGGTTCAGCTTTTTCCGAGGGAAAACAGACCTGGTTTTGTAAGGTCAAGAGTTAAGAGCAGCTTTCCATTTTTAATAAGTATTAAGGAATTTTTAATAGCTATAGCACCAGTGATTATAAATGTGCCAATATTTATATTCATAGAAAGTAAATTTGTTTTAAAGGGCGGAGTTTCGGAATTACATAAGATATTAGATCCAAGAATAATGCTTACTAAGGAAGGAATTATAACCATAATATTATTCTTAATATTAATAAGTGGAATTGCTCCAAGCAGTGAAGACTTCAAAGGAATGATAAAAGGTCTTATAATTTTATGCTTCATTATTTTTGGATTTACTTATTTAAGTGCAACTTTTTTTAATATGAGGTCGGTTGATTTTAGTTTGATTTCAATTGTTATATTATATTATCTTGAGATTATAATTACAGTACTATTTATAAATTGTATTCTAAATTATAGAAAATGTTTAAAAATAACATATATGGTGATAATAAATGCGTTGAAACACACACTTAAATACAATTAAATTCCAAAAAAGTGCACAAATATTTTGAATGTTTGTCAATGTAAAGATTTATTTCATAAATGTAAAATTATTGTATAAATCTTGGAAAAGTGGCTATACTCCTTGATAAGGAGTGATTAATATGATAAATAAATCAATAACTAAAAAGAAATTATTCATAGGCATATTAATAACATTGGTACTTATATTTTCTGTAACTTATTATTTATCTAATAAGTATTTGAGTAATAAAACCCCTAAAGATAATTCTGTTGTAGCGAGTGAAGTAAATAAAAATGGTGAATTAAATGATAATACTAAAATTTATTTATTCTCAGGACAAATGAAAGAGAAGGAATTAACTTTAGCGGAATTAAAAAAAGAGTTAAATTTAGATGAAAGTTTAACAACAGCTGAATTGTCAAAAGAATTAAAAGATAAAGGGTATGCTTTAGAAATAGAACCAGATGGTCAGATGACATATAGAAAAGATGATTCGAAGGCTCTTAAACCTAATAAATATTATATTGGAGAGAAAGATGGATTTTTTGCTATATATAAAACAGATGAGAATGGTACTCTGTTAATAGAAAATAGTAACGATGTATATTCTAATAGCAAGAAAGTAGATACTTTAAGCGATATAGATAAAAATAAAATTAAAAATTTTGAACTTGAGTATAATTCAAAAGAAGATGCGGAAGAAAATTTGTCTGAATACCTATCATAAAGGAACAAATATATAATATGAAATAGATTTATAAAGCGAAATCCATGTTTTTGATATATTAAGTCATTGTCTTTAATGGTTAAAAATAGCAAGTGATTAGTTGAAAGAAGAAAGGTCCATGGACTTTTCAAATAAATCAAGTTTTGAGTTGAGTATATATAGTTATAGTGAATAAATTTAAGATAAGGGTATGGGAGTAATGAATGCTTCCATACCCTTATTAGTGTATAAATAAAGAATTTTTAAAATATTAAGAGTTAAAAAATATATGTACGAAAATATATCTAATAATAAATACATTGTTGAAAGATTTCGATTAAAATGATAAAGTATAAGTTAGGTTTTAACAATAATATAGGAATTTAGATTAAGATATAGTTAAAATAATTAATAGGAAAGTATGATAATTTATTTTGTATCATATGTTTAAGGCATAATCAAAAAATAACAAGTCCATCTGCCAAGCCTATTTTGCATTATGCTTCATCAGCAGATTGCACTAATAGGCTCGCTATGAGCCCAATCTGTTTCTTCGCCTAATGTAAAATAATCATGGCATTTTGGACTCGTTATTTTCTTTCATATGCCTAAAATATTTTTGTTTTATAGGCGGTAAAATGAGAATAAGCAAATTTTGATTTACATATCTGGAGGAAAATATATGTACGAATACATTAAGGGTAAATATATAGGAATAAATAAGGATTATATAATAGTAGAGAATAATGGAATTGGATATAAAATTTTTACATCAGGTGCTACTATGTCCTCCATGCCAAAATCCGGAGAGGAAATTATGATTTACCTTGAACAAATAGTAAGGGAAGATTTCTTGGGTCTATATGGATTTGATTCTAAGGAAGAATTAGAAATGTTTAAGTTACTTTTAACAGTTAATGGAGTTGGACCTAAAGCAGCGTTATCATTATTATCTATAAGCAGAGTAAATAATTTAAAGTATGCAATTATGACAGGCGATGAGAAACATATTTGCAGAGGAATTGGTATAGGTAAGAAAACAGCAGCTAGAATTATTTTAGAACTAAAAGATAAGCTAAAACCAGATGAACTATTAGATAATACTTTGGATGCGGGGAATAAGGAAAATGAAAATATCATGTTTGCATCAGAAGCATTGAGTGCTTTGCTTGCATTAGGTTATAGTGAGAAAGAAGCAGAAGCGGCACTTAAAAAAGTTGATAAAAATGATAGCGTGGAAAATATAATCAAGAATGCATTAAAAGCATTAATGGGATAATTAATTTAGTTTACAGTTTACACAATTTACAGTTGTGGAGGAAATCCTTACAGGATTTCTTGGAAGTTTAATATATAGAAGTATTTTAAATTAATATTATTGTTAGTTTGTAGTTGCAATTCACGAGGAAACGGGGGAGGTTTTTATGGAAAGAATAGTTAATCCAGCTGAAATGAATGAAGATTCAAATTCAGAGCTTAGTTTAAGGCCTCAAAAGATAAATGAGTATATAGGACAAGATAAAGTAAAAGAACGATTAGATATATTCATTAAAGCAGCAAAACAAAGAAAAGAGGCTCTGGATCATGCACTTTTATATGGACCGCCAGGTCTTGGTAAAACTACTTTAGCTAATATTATTGCCAAGGAAATGGGAGGAGATTTGAAAGTAACCTCAGGCCCTGCCATAGAAAGAGCTGGGGATCTAGCTGCAATACTTACAACGTTAAAGGATTATGATGTTTTGTTTATAGATGAAATTCATAGGTTAAATAGAACAGTAGAAGAAATATTGTATCCTGCAATGGAGGATTATGCATTAGATATAGTTATAGGTAAGGGAGCTGCTGCAAAATCAATAAGAATAGATCTTCCAAGATTTACGCTTATAGGAGCAACAACAAGGATAGGGATGCTTACCTCTCCACTTAGAGATAGATTTGGAGTACTTTGTGCTATGGAATATTATACAGATGAGCAGCTTAAGGAGATAGTAACAAGAAGTGCTGCTGTATTTGGCTGTGCAATTACAGAAGAAGGATCACTTGAAATAGCGAGAAGGTCTAGAGGAACACCTAGAATTGCTAATAGGCTATTAAAAAGAGTCAGAGATTATTCAGAGGTAAAATCAAACAAATTAATATCGCTTAAAGAAGCGAGAGAAGCTCTGGAATTATTAGAAGTAGATAATAAAGGTTTTGATAGGGTTGATAATAAGATATTAGAAGCTATAATTGATAATTTTAACGGTGGACCCGTTGGAATTGAAACATTATCATACTTTATTGGAGAAGAACTTGGAACTATTGAAGACGTATATGAACCTTATTTATTGCAGCAGGGATTTATTATAAGAACGCCAAGAGGCAGAATAGCAAGTGAGAAGGCATATAAACACCTTGGAAGAGAAAATAAATCAAAGAATAGGGATAATAAAATGCAGGGAAGTTTTTTTGAAGCTAATTAATGTTTTTAATGTTTTACATAATAAATAGCGAATATGATAAACTGCCAAAAGTTTTTTAATTTTGGCGAGCTTTTTAAGTTAGGAGAAGATAAACAAATGGACGTAAAAGATTTTGATTTTTATTTGCCAGAGGAGTTAATAGCACAACATCCTTTGAAGCAGAGAGATTCCTCAAGACTTATGGTTTTGAATAAGAAAACTGGAGAAATTGAGCATAAGAGGTTTCATGATATTATAGAGTATTTAAATAAAGGAGATACTTTAGTATTAAATAATACTAGAGTAATGCCCGCTAGATTGATTGGTGAGAAAGAAGGCACTGGTGGAAAAATAGAGTTTCTTTTGCTTAAGAGAATTGAAAAGGATAGATGGGAGTGCCTAGCAAAACCAGGAAAGTCGGCAAGGGTAGGAAGAAAGTTTACTTTTGGTGAAGGAAAGTTAAAAGCTGAGGTAGTAGAAGTAAAAGAAGATGGAAATAGAATAGTAGAATTTTTTTATGAAGGAATTTTTGAAGAAGTACTGGATTCATTAGGTGAGATGCCATTACCTCCATATATTCATGAGAGATTAGAAGATAAAGAAAGATATCAAACAGTATATTCAAAGGAAAATGGTTCTGCTGCAGCACCAACAGCGGGTCTTCATTTTACTAATGACCTATTAGAAGAAATAAAAGAAAAAGGTGTCAATGTAGTATATTTGACTTTACATGTTGGACTTGGAACTTTTAGACCGGTAAAAGTTGAAAATATAGAGGAACATGAGATGCATTCCGAATTTTATATGTTATCAAAAGAGAGTGCAGATATAATAAATGAAACTAAAAAAAGAGGGAATTCCGTTATTTCAGTTGGAACAACATCCACAAGAACCTTAGAAACTATTGGTGACGAAAATGGATTTGTCAAAGAGCAGAGCGGATGGACTAACATTTTTATATATCCAGGATATAAATTTAAGATGGTGGATAAATTAATAACAAATTTCCATTTGCCAGAATCAACATTGATAATGCTTGTATCAACTTTAGCTGGTAAAGATAATGTTATGAATGCATATAAAGAAGCAGTAAATGAGAAATATAGATTTTTCTCATTTGGAGATGCAATGTTTATCAGTTAATTATAAATTATAGACTGATTTAATTACGCTGATGAGGTGACATTAATCAAGCGTTTTATTAACAATAAAATAATTTAAGAGGTGACGCTTGTGAGTAAAAGATATACGTTATTAAAAAAAGATGGAAAAGCAAGAAGAGGACAATTTGAAACACCCCATGGAACAATACAAACTCCAGTATTTATGAATGTTGGGACACTAGCAGCTATAAAAGGTGCAGTGTCTAGTATGGATTTAAAGGAAATTGGATGTCAAGTTGAACTTTCCAATACATATCATCTTCACTTAAGACCAACTGATAAAGTTGTTAAAAAGCTTGGAGGATTACATGAATTTATGAATTGGGATAGGCCAATACTTACAGATTCAGGTGGATTTCAGGTATTTTCACTTGCAAAAATGAGAAAGATAAAAGAGGAAGGTGTGTATTTTAATTCTCATATTGATGGGAAAAAAATATTTATGGGACCAGAGGAATCAATGCAGATTCAAAGCAATTTGGCATCTACAATTGCCATGGCATTTGATGAATGTGTTGAAAACCCTGCATCAAGAGAATACGTTGAAAGATCTGTAGAAAGAACAACAAGATGGCTTAAAAGATGTAAAGTTGAAATGGATAGATTAAATTCTCTTCCGGATACTATTAATAAGGAACAAATGCTATTTGGAATCAATCAGGGCGGAGTATATGAAGATATAAGAATAGAACATGCTAAAGAAATAGCAAAGATGGACTTAGATGGGTATGCTATAGGCGGTCTTGCAGTTGGTGAAACTCATGAAGAAATGTATAGAGTTATAGATGCAGTAGTTCCACATTTGCCAGAAGATAAGCCAATATATTTAATGGGGGTTGGAACGCCAGCTAATATATTGGAAGCAGTTGAAAGAGGAGTAGACTTTTTTGATTGTGTACTTCCAGCTAGAAATGGAAGACATGGCAATGTGTTTTGTGGAGAAGGTAAGCTGAACTTAATGAATGCAAAATTTGAACTTGATAAAAGACCTATAGATGAAGGCTGCGAGTGTCCAGCATGTAAGAATTATACAAGAGCTTATATTAGACATTTATTTAAGGCAAAGGAAATGTTAGCAATGAGACTTTGCGTATTGCATAATTTGTATTTCTATAATAAGTTAATGGCAGATATAAGAGATGCTATTGATGGCGGATATTTTAAAAGTTTCAAAGAAGAGAAACTTAAAGCTTGGGAAGGTAACAAATAATTTAAATGGTAAGGTTTATATAGAGTTAGGAAATGTAATACAATTGACACTTTTATTTGTTATGATAAGTAAGAGAAAAATAAAAATAGGTTTATATTGACATCTAACTTAAAGAATTGTAAACTACTTATCAGGAATAGAAAAATATTAAGATTTTAGTTATGGAGGAAAATTATGAATGGTATAGCAAGTTTGCTTTATAGTATATGGCCAATGCTACTTGTATTTGTTATATTTTACTTTTTACTTATAATACCAGAAAAGAAAAGAAAAAAGAAATACAAAGGTATGATTGATGAGTTAAAGGTAAATGATGAAGTTGCAACTAGAGGTGGAATTATAGGAAAAATCACTCACATTGATGAGAAAACTGTTACAATTGAAACTAGTTCGGCTAAAACAAGAATTAAATTTGAAAAGAGTGGAATATCTCATAAAGTAACGGCAGAATAATCATAATACCCTTTAATGTTTCATAAAATGAAGTGTTGGGGGGTGTTATTTTAATGGAAAATAATAAATACTTAAAATCTGTGGTAAAGGGCACTATAGGAACTTTAATTTGCAGCTTTATAGGTATCGCATTTTTATCAATATTGATGACTAAATTAGTATTTAGTAAAGGTATTTTTAACATGATTTATGTAATAATATCTTTATGTAGCATATGTTTAGGTGCGATAATAGGAGCTAAGAAAAATGAATCGAAAGGATGGCTTGTTGGTTTTGGAGTTGCACTTGGATATTATTTAGTATTATTTATATTATCTAGCTGCTTTAGTGGCGAACTAGCTTTTAAACTTTTTGATTTTGTTAAATTAATTATAGCTTTAGCTATAGGTACTCTTGCTGGAATGCTTGGGATAAATTTATAAGATACTTTGATTTTTTAATTTACTTTTGATTAAAAGAAGTTATACATATGCAAAGGTATTTTGGTGAAATTTAAGGTGATTTGGTACTTATAGCAACAGTTTAATAAAAAACTTTATTAAGAAATTATTGTGTGCTATAATGAACATTGTGCAACATATGAATTATAATGATATTTAAAATTAAGAATATATAAATTCTTTATATGAAGATTATATTTTCTTAATTTTAAATGTTTTGGTATTTTACATAATATATAAAATATTTGATAAAATAATAATCAAGATTTTACCAGACAAATGTAAGAAATACTAATTAGGAAAGACATAATTACGTAGAGGGGGATTAAGATGAAAAAGAAAGGCAAAAGTTCGGCGATACTTATAGCTATTATTGTCGTAATCGGATTATTAGCTTTTGCGGGATTTAAAGGATTTGTTCTAGGAGGATGGGAATTTAAATCATTTGATAAAGTAATAACTAGAGGACTTGATTTACAGGGCGGAGTTTCTGTTCTTATGGAAATTCAGAAGGATTCAGTAACTCCAGAGGAGCTAGAAAGTGCAAAGGAACATATAGCACTAAGAGTAAATAAGCTTGGAGTTGCAGAAACAATTGTAACAACAGAAGGACAAAAGAGAATAAGAGTAGATATTCCAGGAATGACTAACTCTAAAGAGATAGTTGATAGCTTAAGCCAATCTGGTAATTTGTCATTTAAGGCGCCAGATGGAACTGAAGTATTAACAGGTAAAGATGTCAAGAAAGCAACTGCACAAATGAACCAACAAACAGGTCAATATGAGGTTGGATTGCAGTTGACTGATGATGGTGCTCAAAAGTTTGCCGATGCAACAGGTAAGTATATTGGACAAAAGATTACAATTTACCTTGATGACGAACAGATTTCAGATCCAACTGTAAATCAACAAATTACAGGTGGAAATGCAAGTATTGATATTCATGGAACATTAGAACAAAATAAGGAATTAGCTGGAATGATAAACGCAGGTGCACTTCCACTTCCAGTTAAAGAAGTTACAGTTAGTAATGTTGGAGCTGAGCTTGGAGCTACAGCATTTCCAAATTCAATTAAAGCTGGAATCATAGGAGTAGCATTAGTATTCTTATTTATGTTAATACGTTATAGAAGACAAGGATTAATGGCTGATATTGCTTTAACTTTGTATATAGTTCTTGCACTTTTTGCATTTGTAGAGATAGGAGTAACCTTAACCCTTCCAGGTATAGCAGCATTCTTAATGACTATCGGTGTGGCTGTCGATGCAAACATACTAACCTTTGAGAGAACAAAGGAAGAATTAAAAAAAGGGTACAGCATTAAGGCGGCAGCTAAAAAAGGATCAGAAAATGCTTTATCTTCAATAGTGGATTCAAATGTAACAACATTGCTTGCAGCTTTGATTTTGTATTCTATAGGATCAGGAACAGTTAAAGGTTTTGCGATTACACTTATGATAGGTATAGTTATAAGTTTGTTTACTGGTTTAGTAATAACTAAATTACTTGTTAATCTAGGAGTTCAATCTGGATTTATAAATAAAGCGTCACACTTTGGAGTTAAGCTAGAAAAGGGGGATGAAAAACATGCTTAAGATAATGGAAAGAACAAAAATATGGTTTTCAATATCCCTAATCATTATAATAATTGGAATGGGATTCTTATGTGTTAGAGGTCTGAATTTTGGAATAGATTTTAAAGGTGGTTCAGACATAGTATTACAGTTAAATGAGAATATAAATAAAGAAGATGTGGATACAATTGTTAAAGGTTATGCACCAGATGCAGCTACAAATTCTTTAGATAATAATCAATATGAAATAAAATCAGCTGATCTTGACAGTGATAAATTAGATACTATTATGAAAGATTTAGAAGGCAAATATCAATTAGATGATAAGGCATTAGTTTCGCAAAATGAAATAGGTTCATCAGTTGGTAAAGAATTAACACAGAATTCAATTTCAGCTCTACTTGCAGCTTTTGTAGTAATGCTTATATATATAGCAATAAGATTTGAATTTAAATTTGGAGTTGCGGCTATAGCAGCTACCATTCATGATATCTTAGTAACACTTAGTGTTTATTCAATATTCTATATTCCGGTTAATACCCCATTTATAGCAGCAATGCTTACTATAGTTGGGTATTCAATGTGTGATACAATAGTAATTTTTGATAGAATAAGAGAAAATGCGAAGATTATGAGAAGAGCAAAATCAATTGAAGTTGCAGATGTAAGTTTGACTGAAACAATAACTAGATCATTATATACATCTTGTGCAACGTTAGCTACTATAGTTGCAATGAATTTCTTAGTTCCATCTGTTAGACAATTTACAATTCCATTAATAGTAGGTATTATAAGTGGAGCATATTCGTCAATATGTATAGCATCACCAATATGGGTATACTTGAAGGATAGAGTTAGAAAATCAAAGACAAAATTACAAAAAGCTTAACTACTGGAAATGATAAAAGCCTCCAGAAATCAATGGAGGTTTTTTCATTTATTAACAAAATAATTGTAAAAATTGTTATAATCATTTATAATAAAGGTGTTTTCTAATTTTATGGAGGAATAGGCCATGCGTAAATTCTGGGAGAGTATATATAGTCCAAATTATATTAGTGGATATAACCCATTTATACTTAAAGGTATGAACAAAGCAATAGATAGATTAGCAGTAGCTATAAATAATAGACAAAAAATTGTTGTCTATGGTACATATAATGTTGATGGAATTTGTGCTGTTTCATCATTAATTCTTGTGTTAAGATATTTAAATGCAGATGTAGAATATTTAATTTATGATAGACAAGAAAGTGATGCTAGAATAAATTCAGTAGATATAAAAAATAATGTAGACTTTTTAGGGGCTGAAATTTTGATAACACTTGGTGTTGGATTAAAGTCACAGGAAGAAGTTGATTTATGCCAAGAATTGGGTATAGATTTAATTGTTCTGGAGAATGAAGAAAGTGAGCTTGTGAATGATTACATTTACATTAATCCTAATCAAAAAGGATGTCAATATAGATATAAAAATTTGTCAACAAGCGGGTTAGCCTTTAAACTTATGCAAGCAATTGCCATATATTATAATATGAAGAGCATAAATAAGTATTTAGACTTAATTCTTATAGGCATACAATGGGCAAAGGTATCAGTTAAGGGAGAAAATGGGGTATTAATTAAAGAAGGAAATAAATTTTTAATTAATACTAATAATAATGGGTTAAGATCAATAATAGAGTTTAATAGTATAAAAGAATTTAATGGTGCTGGTATAAATAAAATAATAGAATTTCTAATCCCTCCAATAGGGGCAGTGGGGGTTATGGATAATGCTCGTATAGTTTTGGAGCTTTTAACTACAAATGATAAGGATCGGGCAGATCAAATTGTTAAATATTTATATAGGCTTAAGAAAAATAATTCTTTAAAAAATACTTAATATATAAATAACTATTTATTTAATTTATTTGATGTTAAATCATATATTTGTGGTTAAATTAAAATAAATGTTGTGGAGGAGATAAAATGGATTTAAAGGAAAAAATCAGAGTGATTGAAAATTTTCCAAAGGAAGGAATAAGTTTTAAGGATATAACAACATTAATAGGTGATGGTGATGCCTTAAAAGAAACAATTAATCAAATTGTAGAACATTTAAAAGATAAGAACATTGATTTAATAGTTGGACCTGAAGCAAGAGGGTTTATTTTTGGCGTTCCTGTGGCATATGAATTAGGAGTAGGATTTATTCCAGTAAGAAAACCAGGAAAATTACCAGGGGAGACTCTTTCAATTAATTATGGATTGGAATATGGAGAAGATACACTTGAGATTCATAAGGATGCTATTAAGCCAGGTCAAAGAGTTGCAATTGTCGATGATTTATTAGCAACAGGAGGTACTGTTGAAGGTGTTGCTAAATTAATTGAACAAGCAGGTGGAATAGTTGCTTCATTAGACTTTGTGATTGAATTAACAGAGCTTAATGGAAAAGGAAAACTTAAAGGTTATGATGTACTGTCATTAGTTCAATATGAGGTTTAGAAATTAAGATTATTTAAAGATTAGCAGAAGTCACACAATAGAGATGTTATTTCTTTTTAATGTCGTATTGAAAATAATTCTAAAATAATATATAATTATTAGAAAGTTAGGCTGGTTATTAGACCAGCCTTTGAATTTACTACTTTAATGAATATATAAAGGGGAGCAGTCCTTATGATTGATAAATTGCTGGAAAAAATCAATACAAACTGTAATAATGTCGATGTGGATATGGTAAAAAGAGCATATAATTTTGCTGAGAAAGCTCATAAGGAACAAAAACGTGAATCAGGAGAACCATATATAATTCATCCAATAGCAGTAGCGGAAATTTTGGCTGAACTAGGGATGGATACTAATACTATAGTAGCTGGTTTATTGCATGATGTAATAGAAGATACAGATTGTTCTTATGATGAGACAGTTAATCTTTTCAATGCGGAAGTGGCGGATCTTGTTGAAGGCGTTACAAAACTTACTAAATTGGGGGAAATGGAATATAAAACAAAAGAAGAGCAGCAGGCAGATAATGTTAGAAAAATGTTGCTTGCTATGGCAAAGGACATAAGGGTAATAATAATAAAATTGGCAGATAGACTTCATAATATGAGAACGCTTAAGTTTATGCCAGAGAAAAAGCAAAAAAACAAAGCTAAGGAAACCCTTGATATTTATGCACCTTTAGCCCATAGATTAGGTATGTCTAAAATTAAATGGGAACTTGAAGATTTATGTTTTAGATATTTACATGAAAAAGAATATTATGAATTAGTAGATAGTATTGCGGAAAAAAGAGTTGAAAGAGAAACTTATATAAAGGATATAGTAAGTGATTTAGAAGAAAAACTTGAAGCAGCAGGAATTCAATCAGATATTGATGGGAGACCAAAACATTTTTATAGTATTTATAAAAAGATGGTTAATAAAAATAAGAGTATAGAGCAGATTTTTGATTTGACTGCTATAAGGGTTTTGGTTAATTCTGTAAAGGATTGTTATGGTGTACTTGGAATTGTTCATACCATATACAGGCCAATTCCGGGCAGATTTAAAGATTACATTGCTATGCCTAAGCCTAATATGTATCAATCACTTCATACAACTGTAATCGGGCCACAAGGGAAAACTTTTGAAATTCAAATCAGAACTTTTGAGATGCATAAAACTGCAGAATATGGAATTGCAGCTCATTGGAAGTATAAAGAGGGCGATACAGCTAAAGGGGAACAAGACAAACAAAAGGATTTTGAAAAGAAGCTAGTATGGCTTAGAGACATGTTAGAGTGGCAAAAGGAAACATCAGATGCTGAAGAATTTATTGAAGGCTTTAAAATAGATTTATTTTCAGATGAAGTTTTTGTATTTACACCTAAAGGTGTTGTAATAAATTTATGCAGAGATGCAACTCCGATAGATTTTGCTTACAGAATACATACAGATATAGGAAATAAATGTGTTGGGGCAAAAGTAAATGGGAAAATAGTGCCTCTTGATTATAGTCTTAAGACTGGAGAAATTGTTGAGATATTAACTTCCCCTAATGCAAAAGGCCCTAACATGGATTGGTTAAATATTGCAAAAAGTAATCAATCTAAGAGTAAAATAAAACTTTGGTTTAAGAAGGCTAAAAGAGAAGAGAGTATATTAAAAGGTAAGGAACTTCTTGAAAAGGAATTAAAGAAGCAGGGAGTTAATTACGCAGATATAGCTAAAGGCGAAATTTATGAAAGATTAATGAAAAGATATAATATTCATTCAATGGATGATTTGTATGCTTTAATTGGTCTAGGTGGTTTTTCGGTATCCACTCTTATTTCAAGACTTAAAGAGAATAATGGCATAGGTGTGGATAAATCAAGTAAAGAAAATAAAGAAATCTTGAGTAAAAGCATTGAAGAGCAAATTGCTAAAACTTCAAGGCAGCCAGAACCTAACAGTTACGGAATAACTGTAAAAGGTGAGAGCAATCTTATGGTAAGATTTGCGAAATGTTGTAGTCCAGTTCCTGGAGATGATATTTTAGGATATATAACTAAAGGCAGAGGAGTATCAGTACATAGAAGAGATTGCAGTAATTTACAAAATCTTATTGATACAGATGGAGATAGAGTTGTTGAAGTTAACTGGGGCTCATCTAAAGGAACAGCTTATTTTGCAGAGATCCAAGTGCAGGCAGACGATAGGGAAGGGTTGCTTGCAGATATAATGAGTGTTATAACAGAGCTAAAGTTACAATTGAGTGCAGTGAATGCAAATTTATCCAAACAAGGTTCTGCGCTTATTAATGTTAAATTTAAGATTACATCAGTAGATGATTTGAAAGATTTAATGAAGAAAATAAAAAGATTAAAAGGTGTAACTGATGTATATAGAGTAAATAGTTAAAGTTAAGTGCATAAATATTTTTTGTGTTGTAAAAATATAAGGAAGGGGAGATATCATGAGAGCAGTAGTGCAAAGAGTATCCTCATCTAATGTCTGTGTAAATGGTAAAGTAATTGGAGAAATTGGAGCAGGTTTTAACGTATTAGTAGGGATATCTAAAGATGATACTTTAGAAGATTTAAAGTATATAAAGGATAAGATCATTAATTTAAGAGTATTTGAAGATGAAAATGAGAAAATGAACTTATCACTGCTAGATGTTAAAGGAGAATTACTTATTATATCTCAATTTACGCTATATGGAGATTGCAGAAAAGGCAGAAGGCCAAATTTCATGGAAGCTCAAGGCGGTGAAGAAGCCAGAAAGCTTTATGAGGAATTTCTGAGACTTATCAGAGAATCTAATTTAAAAGTCGAATGTGGAGAGTTTGGTGCTGATATGAAGGTTCAAATTAACAATGATGGACCAGTAACAATTCTATTGGATAGCAAGAGAAACTTTTAGTTAGATAGAACATAATTTCTAAATATATTATGGAGGGGTTTATATTGATTATAAAAACAATAGTAGCTGGTATGTATGAAGAAAATTGCTATTTAATCATGGATGAGGACAGTAAGGAACTTGCAATTATAGATCCAGGTGGACAGGCAAATTTATTGATAAAGGAAATTGAGAGATTAAGTGCAAAAACTAAATTTATCCTTTTGACTCATGGTCATATGGATCATGTAGGAGCTGTAGTTGATTTAATAAATAGATTTAATATTCCATTTTATATGAATGCAAAAGAAGAAGAATTTATGGGAGATAATTTTGTATTTGGTGAATTGCCAAAGTCTTCGGGTGACCTAAAAGAAGGAGATACCATAAGACTAGGAAAACACTTAATTAAAGTTATTGAAACACCAGGGCATACTGTAGGTGGAGTTTGTTTCTTAGTAGATGATAAGTTGTTTACAGGAGATACTCTTTTCCAAGGATCTATAGGAAGGAGCGATTTTTCAGGTGGAAATGGAATGTTGCTTGTTAAGAATATAAAAGAAAAACTACTTCCTCTTGGAGATAATATTAAGGTTTTTCCAGGCCATGGAGGAGCATCCAATATAGGCTATGAGAAAAGAAATAATCCGTTTTTATAGGAAAAAATTGTGCTATAAATATCTATAGCACATTCTTTAAGGAGCAATGATGAAAGTTAAAGTTTATTTAAATGATCTTAAATTTAGATATGAAGTATATCAATTATTTAATGTCTATTTTTCAATGACGGAAATTGATTTCATAGATAAAGATAATGCAGATTATATTTTTTATATTGATGATAAAGGTTTAAGATTTGAATATAAAGATTATTGCAGAGAAGAATCTTTAGGAGAGGATGTTAAGAACTCTCTGAGAAGATTTCTTTTTCTGTGTTTAAGAGATTTAACCAATGATATCTATCCATGGGGAATTTTAATTGGTATTAGGCCTTCAAAGATAGCCCTAAAGCTAATAAAAGAAGGGAAAAGTGAAGAAGAAGTTATTAAGATATTTAAAGAAAAATATTTGGCTCATGAAGATAAAGCAAAATTATGTATAGACGTTGCAAAAGCTGAAGAGAGAATAGTAAATAAAGATAAAAATAATATTGCTATCTATATAGGAATGGCATTTTGCCCAACTAAATGTCTTTATTGCTCATTTACTTCCAATCCAATAGGTGTCTATAAAAAGATGGTGATGCCATATGTAGAAGCTTTAATAAAAGAGATTAGAGGCATAAGTAAATATATAGATAAGAAAAATCTTAACATAGAATCTGTATATTTTGGAGGGGGAACTCCAACATCTGTAAGTGACGGCGAATTTATGATGGTTATGGATGAAATATATAATAGTTTTATTAAAGGACATAAAGTTAAAGAATTTACCGTGGAATGCGGAAGGCCGGATACTTTAAATAAAAATAAGTTAATAACTATGAAAGAGTGCAACGTAACTAGGATAAGTATTAATCCTCAAACTATGAATGATAAAACCTTAAAGCTTATAGGAAGAAGTCATTCCTCAGAAGATATAAAAGAAAAATTTATGATGGCAAGAGAATTGGGATTTGACGATATTAACATGGACATAATAATAGGGCTTCCAGGAGAAACTCATAAAGAAGTACTGCATACTAAAAATGAATTAATGAAATTAAAGCCAGATAGTGTTACAGTTCATGGCTTGGCTCTAAAAAGAGGGTCTAGAATGTATGAAGAATTTATTCTTAAAAAGGGAATAAGTTTAGTTTCTCAAGAAGAAATAATAAAAATGTATGAGGAAAGTAAAGATTTGGCGGAAAAGTTAGATATTTCACCATATTATATGTATAGACAAAAAAATATGGTTGGAAATATGGAGAATTTGGGGTATGCTAAAGAGGGGAAAGAATGTATATACAATATTCAGATGATCGAAGAAAGACAGACTACAATTGCACTTGGAGCTGCGGCAGTAAGTAAAGTTATATTTTTAGAAGAAGATAGGCTTGAAAGATTTCCAAATCTTAAAGATCTTCATGAGTATATTTCGAGAATAGATGAAATGATAGAAGGTAAAAAGAAATTATTAGATACTTTATATTAAGAATTAATAACTTTGAACTTTTAAAATTTATATAAATAATGTACAATTGTCTATGGATAATTATGCTTAAACTTACAAACTGTAATAAGTTTAAGCATAAGAATGGAAATTCTATTAGAATTTCGTGTTATAGCAGTTAACTGTATGCAGGATACCATAACAGGCAGAAGGTGTGTTAACTGTGAACTTAATAAATATCGTGATTTGGAGGAATTTAAATGGCAATGGAAATGCAAGCACCAAAGGGTACAAAGGATATGCTGCCTGAAGATGCGTATAAGTGGCAGTACATAGAAAATGTATTTAGAGATGTAGCTAAGACGTATGGAATTAGAGAAATTAGAACTCCAATGTTTGAACATACAGAATTATTTCTAAGAGGTGTTGGTGATACAACTGATATAGTTCAAAAAGAGATGTATACGTTCAATGATAAAGGGGATAGAAGTATAACTTTAAAGCCAGAAGGAACTGCGTCTGCAGTTAGGGCCTTTGTAGAAAACAGACTATTTAATGAAGCGCAGCCTACAAAGTTATATTACATAACACCAGCTTTTAGATATGAAAATGTTCAAAAAGGAAGACTTAGACAATTTCATCAATGTGGATTAGAAGTATTTGGATCAAGTGCAGCTTCAATGGATGCGGAAGTTATTGCTGTAGCTATGGATACTTTAAAGAAATTAGGATTAAAAAGCTTAAGCTTAAACATAAATAATTTAGGATGTCCTGAGTGTAGACCTAAGTATAATGAAGCTTTAAAGAAATTTTTGCAAGAAAATTATGATGGCCTATGTGATACATGCAAAACTAGATTTGAAAAAAATCCAATGAGAATATTGGATTGCAAGGAAAAGAAGTGCCATGAAATAACAAAAAATGCGCCAACAATTTTAGAGTATGTTTGTGAGGATTGTGCTACGCACTTTGATAAGGTTAAAGAATATTTAGATATTCTAGGATTACCATATACAATAGATCCAGGTATAGTAAGAGGATTGGATTATTATACAAAGACAATATTTGAGATCTTAACTTCTGATTTCACAGTATGTGGAGGAGGACGATATGATAAACTTATAGAAGAGCTTGGTGGACCAGATATGCCTGCAGTAGGTTTTGGCATGGGAGTTGAAAGGTTAATCATGACTCTAGAAAAAGAAGGTATAGAAATACCAAAGGAAAACTTGTTTGATTTATATATAGGTGCCAGAGGCGAAGAAGAAAGCAAATTTGCCTTTAAGCTTGCTAGCGATCTTAGAAATCTTGGAGTTAAATGTGAAATAAACCATATGGGTAGAAGCGTAAAAGCTGAAATGAAATATGCCAATAAGTTAGGTGCAGCATTTACAACTATTTTAGGTGAAGATGAATTAGCAAACAAAAAGGTTAATTTAAAGAGAATGAGTGATGGAGAAACTTTTGAAGTATCTCTAGAAAGCTTAGAAGAAATAGCTAAAGTAGTTAAATAGTAATATGACTATTATAAAGTAAGTGATGAATTGACAATTGATGATTAGTGCCGCATATAGGCTGTCGCATGCCAATTTATAATATAAATAAATGAAATCCTGTTGGGGATTTCATACAACTGTAAAGAGTTAACTGCCCACGGGGTAACCGAAGGGGCATAAACTGTTAACTGATTAAGTAGGGAGGATTTTAGTAATGGGTGAATCTTTAAATGGATTAAAGCGTACTATGATGTGCGGTGAACCTAGAGAAGAACATGTAGGTAAAAAAATAACTTTAATGGGATGGGTTCAAAGAAATAGAAAGCTTGGAGGACTTGAATTTATTGATTTAAGAGATAAAACAGGTATTATGCAGGTAGTTTTCGGAGAGGAAATAAATGTAGAAGCTTTTGAAAAAGCAAAATCAGTAAAACCGGAATACTGCATAGCTGTGACAGGTGAAGTAGTTAAAAGAGAAAGTGTTAATGAAAACATGCCAACTGGTTTTGTTGAATTAAAATGCGAAACTATAAAAATTCTTTCAGAATCAGAAACACCACCAATATATATTAAAGAAAACTTAGATGCAGCAGAAAATATAAGATTAAAATATAGATATTTAGACTTAAGAAGACCAGATATGCAAAAAATATTTGCAATTAGAAGTAAAACAACAAAAGCTATTCGTGATTACCTAGAAGAACATAATTTCTTAGATGTGGAAACTCCAATTTTAACAAAGAGTACTCCAGAAGGGGCTAGAGATTACTTAGTGCCTTCAAGAAATTATCCTGGGATGTTTTATGCTCTTCCACAATCACCACAAATATTTAAGCAATTATTAATGGTATCTGGATTTGATAGATATTATCAAATTGCTAAATGTTTTAGAGATGAAGATTTAAGAGCAAACAGACAGCCAGAATTTACTCAGGTAGATATGGAATTAAGCTTTGTAGAACAAGATGATATAATGGCCGTAAATGAAGGGTTAATTGCTCATGTGTTTAAAAAAGTAGCAGGTGTTGATGTTAAGCTTCCAATTAAGAGAATGACATTTAAAGATGCTATGGAAAAATACGGTTCAGATAAACCAGATTTAAGATTTGGAATGGAAATCACTAACATCACAGAGGATGTTAAAGATTTAGATTTTGTAGTATTTAAATCTGCAATAGAAGCTGGTGGATGTGTTAGAGCCTTATGCTTAAAAGGTGGAGCAGAACTAGGAAGAAAGCCATTAGATAAGTTAGGCGAGTTTATTAAAACTTATAAGGCAAAGGGTCTTGCTTGGATTCAACTTAAAGAAGATGGTGTTAAGTCATCAATTGCTAAGTTCTTGACTGATGATGTAACTAATTCTATAGTAAAGACTATGAATGCTGAGAATGGTGATGCAATTCTTATAGTGGCAGATAAAGATTCAGTTGTATTCCAAAGTTTGGGTGCTTTAAGATTAGAGCTTGCTAAACAATTTGATTTAATTAAAGATAAAAATGAATTTAACTTTACATGGATTACTGAATTCCCACTATTTGAATATAGTGAAGAAGAAGAAAGATATACAGCTTGTCACCATCCATTTACAGCACCAATGGATGAAGATTTAAATTTCATTGAATCTAATCCAGGAGCTGTTAGATCTAAGGCTTATGATTTAGTATTAAATGGTGAAGAATTAGGTGGAGGATCTATAAGAATTCATGATATGGCTCTTCAAGAAAGAATGTTTAAAGCTCTTGGATTTACACAAGAAGCAGCATGGGAAAGATTTGGATTCCTGCTTCAAGCATTTAAATTTGGACCACCACCACATGGCGGCTTAGCATTTGGTCTTGATAGAATGATAATGTTTTTAGCTGGAACAGAAAATATTAAGGATGTTATTGCATTCCCTAAGAACCAAAATGCGTATTGCTACTTAAGCGAGGCTCCAAATATAGCTGATGAAAAACAACTAACAGAGCTTGGAATTGGAATACTTCATAAGAAAGACGAAAATTAAAAAATATTAAAAATGCATTGAGGAGTACATTTATCTGGCACTTTAGGCTAACATAAATAAATACTCATTACTTGCTAAGGCATAGAGAATATTATTAGAAGAAGCTCCTATACTAATTAAAAGGTTTAGTATAGGAGCTTTTTTATAGAGAAATATAATTGAATTTTCATAACATAAAAATATAAATAATAAACATGTTATATTTATTAGGCGTATGACTATACTAATGTCTATATTTATCTAAAAATTACAATGAGCAATTAGAAAAGTATAGGAGCATTAGTATTTAATATGTCAATAAATCTTTTATTTAATAGAGGTTCTTCAATAGCATTGTCACAGGCGAATTTAAAGGCATCAAAGGTCATAGAAATATCTTCTTCAATTAAATCTTTTGAATCCTGCTCTATGGAATTTTTCACAAAACTAAAGGTATCTCTAGGATTATTAAAAATCTTTACAAATAGTTTTTGATTAGAATGATTATCCCAAGTATTATTGAAAGTATCACAAAAAATATTTAATTTTGAAATTAGTAAATCATAATCTACAGACCATAAGTCATTTAATAGGTCATATGTTTTCTTCATAGAATTTACAGATTCTAGATTTATGTTTGAATCATTAAATTTTAATGTTTTGTTAATTATAGTATCAAAGTTTAACATTGGAATATAAAGATTATCAGATTTACGATCAAACCAAATAAAGAAAGAGGTAGGCAGATACACATATTTCAAAAATCCGAGTAGGCTGTAAATACAAGGGTAAACTGCCCAACCGCATTGTAAGATATTTTTATTTACGTCTAAAATACCTGTATAAACTATTTTAGAGTCTTTAGATATTCCTTTATTATCAAAATATCCTTCCCATAAATTGTTGTTCTTAATAATTTCATTTTCCCAAAAGGATAAATTATTATAACGATTTTTTTTAAAAGTATTTAGCGTCATAGTAGCTTCCAATGATAAATTCCTCCTCTCAATAACTATATAATAATAAATTAAATCTAGATTATTGTGAATGAACTAATTCAGAATTAGTTTGCTCAATATATGTTATTTGACTCATTGTATTTTTTGGAATTAATTAAATAGTAAAAAATATTATACGGTTTAATTATATGTAATAGTAAATTACAGTTAAGAGGAAGTATGCTATAATTAATCAGTACATACTCTGATAGGCGAAATAAAAGTTTTGATATTTTTGTTTTGTATTTGGAACTAGAATTATTAAATGATTTTAATATAAATTAATTTGATTATTGAAAAATTATATAGATAGAGCATGGAGGAAGTAAAATGTTAGGAACAATAGTTAATTCGTTAGCAATAATAGGTGGATGTTTAATAGGACTTATTGTAAAAGGAAGGTTAACAGAAAAGATTAGCAAGACTATAATGAATGGATTGGCTTTATGTGTACTATATATAGGTATAGCAGGAGCACTTAAGGGACAAGATACATTGCAAATAATAATCTGCATAGCAATAGGCGCATTAATTGGCGAAATCATAGATATTGATAATAAGTTAAGCAATTTAGGGGAGTTTATAGAGAAAAAAATAAATAGTAAAAGAAAAGATGCTACAAAAGAAAAGATTTCTATAGCTGAAGGCTTTGTAACATCAAGTTTGCTATTTTGTGTCGGTGCAATGGCTGTAGTAGGATCGCTTCAAAGTGGTCTTCAAGGAAATAACAGTACTCTTTTTGCAAAATCAATATTAGATGGAGTATCTTCAATAATATTTGCATCATCTTTAGGTATAGGAGTAATGTTATCTTCGATAGCTATATTTATTTACCAAGGAAGCATTGCGCTTCTAGCAGGAGGACTTTCCACAGTGCTCACTGATAGTGTAATAGCCAATATGTCAGCAGTTGGAAGTCTTTTAATTGTGGGACTTGGATTTAATATGCTAGGGGTATCTAAGATAAAAGTTGCCAATTTACTTCCGGCTATATTTTTACCTATTGTATATGGATTATTTTGATTAAATATAATATTAATTAATTGATCATTATTATAAAAGAGTTACAATAAGAGTATATGTAAGGAGGTAGAAACAGTGAAAATACCAATGTATCAAGTTGATGCATTTACTGAACAATTATTTAAAGGAAATCCGGCATCAATATGTATATTAGATAAATGGATTGATGAGAAATCAATGCAAAATATAGCTATGGAAAATAATTTGTCTGAAACTGCTTTTTGCGTTATTAAGGATAATATATGTGAACTTAGATGGTTTACTCCAGAAGAAGAGATAGATTTGTGTGGACATGCCACTCTTGCTACAGCTTATGTATTATTTGAAATCTTACATTATCATTCAGATATAATAAAATTCACAACCCAAAGTGGTATATTAACGGTAGAAAAGCAAGGAGATAGTATGACTATGGAGTTCCCAAGTAGAGAGGGAATCAAGTCTGAAATAGAAGAACAGTTAGTGAAAGGTTTAGGAAAAGAACCCAAAGAAGTATATCAGTCAAGAGATTTAATGGCAGTATATGATAATGAAGAAGACATAAAAGAATTAACTCCTAACATGGAAGTTTTGAAATTAATAAATAACTTTGGAATTATAGTAACTTCAAAAGGTGAAAATTCAGATTTTGTATCAAGGTATTTTGCGCCATCCTGTGGAGTTTTAGAAGATCCAGTTACAGGTTCAGCTCATTGTACTCTAATTCCATATTGGTCAAAAATTTTAGGAAAGACAAAGATGACTGCCCACCAATTATCTAAAAGAAGTGGAGTGCTTGAATGCGAGTATGCGCATGATAAGGTTAGGATATCTGGAAAGGCTAGATTGTTTTTTTAGGGAGAAATTTATTTAACCTAATCCAAAAAAGTTATATAATAAAGATTTAAATAGATAAGACTATAAGAAAAAATTCCTAGAGTTAAGATATATAATATATAAAATAGGATAAACATTTCTCAAATTTAAAGTAAATGTTTATCCTATTATTTTTTTTGCTTTTTATGAGGAACTTATAATATAGAAAATCTATGGATAATTTATGAAACAAGCTACCAATTAGATTCCCTATAGAAAAAAACAAAAAAATTAAATGGATAGATATGGAATAAAAATTACTATGTAACATATTAATAATTTATATAGAGATAAAGTAAGTGAACTGCTAGTAATAATAAGGAGAATAATGTGTAAAATTATTTGACTTTTACTAATGAACAAATGGGAGAGAGCAGAATATATGAGTTTGAAGAAAGAACTATAACAAAAAAATATTTAGATGGAGAATGAAGCAGATGAATGAGGATGTCGTAAAAATTCAAGAACTAGTAACCGCATTGAAGAAAAGGTGGAAATTAATATGCCTTATAACAGTCATTATAACCATTCTATCCATAATTACAAGCATTTTTATAATTACTCCTAAATATGAGACCAAGACTAAAGTTTTCATAGGAAAAGAAGGGGCAATAAATAAAGGTGTAGCAGATGAGAATTATAGTGGGTATGATGTGGAAATGTATCAAAAATTATTAAAAACATATGCTGAGGTCATTCAAACTAATGACTTGATAGAAAAAGCAATTGATGCTGAAGGATTAGACTTAAAATCAAAGGATGTACTTAAAAATTTAAAAGTTACACCAACTACAGATACTCAAATTTTAGAAATCAACTATATAAATAAAGATAAGGTGGTAGCTAAAAATATCTTAGATTCAATAACAAGTGAATTTATGTCTGAATCAAAACAGCTTATACCAAATGGTAATGTAAAAATAATCGAAAGTGTAAGGATTCCTGAGGAGCCAGTAAGTCCTAATAAGAAAATAATTATAGTAATCTCATTTTTTACTGGATTAATGATAGGTATTGGATTAAGTCTCTTCTTAGAATTTTTAGATAATACTTTTGAAAATAAGGAAGAAATGGAACAAGAATTAGGTTTGCCAGTATTAGGTGCTATTCCTGATTTTATTAATCAATAGAGGAGGATATTATGCTGTTATTTAAGAAACATAATAAAAGAAAAAAGGTGTTAAAAAGGAAAAGAAATGTTATGTATACAGTAGAAGATAATCCAAAATCAATAGTTGCAGAAGCTTACAAAACCTTGAGGACTAATATACAATATTCTTCCTTTGATAATGAAATTAAAACCTTAGTAGTTACGAGTGCTGAAATGTCAGAAGGAAAATCAACTGTAGCCCAAAATATAGCATTAACATTTGCACAAAGCGAAAAAAAGGTTATTCTCCTAGATTGTGATTTGAGAAGACCATCAGTACACATTAATTTAAATGCATCAAACTTAATAGGAATTTCAGAAATATTATTAGGAAAGGTTCAGATTGAAGAAGCTGTACAGAAACATAATGACAATCTTTACTTTTTGACTTCAGGGAAAATACCACCAAATCCGTCAGAAATGTTAGCCTCATCTGCAATGTCATATTTAATAGAAAAATTAAAGCAAGATTATGATATTGTAATACTCGATACAGCACCGCTAAATTTAGTTACTGATGCTCAAATACTTTCAACAAAAGCTGATGGAACTGTTTTAGTAGTAAGAGCAGCTAAAACAAAGAAAGATGTAGTTATTGAAGCGAAGGGGTTATTAAACATGGTAGGTGCAAACATAATAGGAACTGTATTGTATGCAGTAGAAAACACACGCGATAAATATTGCAACTATTATGAAGGGGAAAAATGATGAAAGTATTGTCGGTAAATAAGTTTTATTATAAAAAAGGTGGAAGCGAAACATATTTTTTTGAGCTTAACGAATTATTAAAAGAAAATAATATAGAAGTGAGCCTGTTTTCTATGAAAGACGAAAAAAATTATAAGAACAATTATGAGAAATACTTTGTTGAAAATATAGATTATTCAAACATGAACTTACTGGAAAAAATAAAAAACGCTGTTAAAATTGTTTATTCAATTGAGGCGAAGAATAAAATAAATAAACTCATAAAAGATAAGAAGCCTGATATAGCTCATCTGAACATATTTCAACATCAGTTATCTCCATCTATTATTCATGCACTTAAAGATAATAATGTAAAGATTGTTAATACAGTACATGATTTAAAAGTTATTTGTCCAAATTATAAAATGTTAAATTCTAATGGAATTTGTGAAGAATGTAAGGGTGGTAGATATTACAATTGTGTAAAGCATAATTGTATAAAAGGCTCAAAATTGAATAGTATGGTTTGTGTTTTAGAGGCGTATGTGAATAAGTACCTTAAAAGTTATTCTTATGTAGATAAGTTTATTTGTCCAAGCAAATTTTATAAGCAGAAACTTATTGAATTTGGATTACCAAAAGAAAAGATTGAATATCTACCTAATTTTGTAGATGTAAATAAATTTACCCCAAACTTTAAAGTAACTAGCAATTATTTTGCATATATAGGAAGACTATCAGAGGAAAAAGGAATTAAAACACTCATAGAAGCTATGAAACATATAAAAAATATTGATTTATATATAGTTGGGGATGGACCACTTGGAGATGAACTAAAAGAGCAAGCTTATAACTTAAACATCAATAACATAAAATTTTTAGGCTTCAAGGACGGAAATGAGCTAGAGCACATAGTAAGGGAAGCTAAATTTATAGTTGTTCCTTCTGAATGGTATGAAAATTGTCCTATGACAATAATTGAATCAATGGCATATGGAAAAGGAGTATTGGGATCAGACTGTGGTGGTATACCAGAATTAATCAAAGATAAAGTGAATGGCCTTATTTTCAAAAATGGAGATAAAGAAGATTTAGCTGAGAAGATAAATTATTTAATAAATAATCCGGAAGAAACTAAAAAAATGGGAGTCATAGGAAGAAAAATTGCAGAAAATGAATATGATAAAAAATTTCATATAAATAGGTTAATAGAAATATATGATGAGGTGTTAAGTAAATAAGAGATTTAAATTATAAGATATTTCAAATAAAGAAATACATTATTAAATACCAAGCAATAAATCATTTATAGAAAGGAAGAAATAATGAGGATTGCAATGATTGGACAAAAAGGTATTGCAACAAGTGCTGGTGGAGTAGAAAAACATGTTGAAGAAATATCTATGAGATTAGTTAAGGAAGGTCATCAAGTTACAGTATATTATAGAGATACTTTCATGAAAAAAAATATGAAAGAATATAAAGGCATAAGATTAATAAAAATAAAGACATTTAAGTTCAAGTCACTAGATGCAATTGTGTATACATTAAAAGCTACAGCAAATGCTCTATATAATAACTATGAGGTTTACCATTATCATGCATTAGGTCCGGCATCGTTAAGTTTCATTCCTAAATTATTTCAGAAAAAAGTAATTGTAACAGTACATGGATTAGATTGGAAAAGAGATAAGTGGGGCAAATTTGGAAAAGCATATTTGAAGTTTGGAGAATTTATAGTAGGAAATTTTTCAGATAGGGTTATTTGTGTATCGGATAATATAAGGAAATATCTCGTGTGTAAGTATAAAAAGAGAGATGATTTAAATACAATTTTTATACCCAATGGAGTTAACATAGAAGAAGGTATAGGAGCGAGTTTAATTAAAAGATATAAATTAAAGGAAAATGATTATATATTGTTCTTAGCAAGGCTGGTTCCAGAAAAAGGAGCTCATTATTTAATTCAATCATATAATCAACTAAATATAGATGTAAAACTTGTTATAGCAGGAGGCGATAGTTTTACTAAAAAATATATGAAGTACTTAAGAAGTTTATCAAGAGGAAATGATAATATTATATTTACAGGAAATGTGTCTGGACAATTATTGAATGAACTATATACAAATTGCTTATTTTATGTGTTACCATCTGATATTGAAGGTATGCCATTAAGTCTGTTAGAAGCATTATCATATGGAAAATATTGCGTAACTAGCGATATAGACGAGAATAAAAGTGTTATAAATTATGATATTTTAGGAACTACTTTTATTAAAGGAAATGTAGATAGTCTAAAAAATAAGATTTTATTAACATTAAGCAGTGACTCATATAAAAAAAATAGTGAAGAAAGAAAAAAATATATTAAAGAAAGATATAACTGGAATGAGAGTACTTATAGTACAGAAGCAGTGTATAACAGCTTATTTTCTAAAACGGAAAAGATTAAATGTAATGAAGTTACTTGATAGTTCACATAGTTAATTTAACTGTATATATGTTAAGGGAGTATATAAATAACAAACTATTAATAGGAGAATAAATATGAACATATTATATGTTACATTTTCACTTACAATAGGAGGAATAGAAAAACTTTTGGTTGATATTGTAAATACAGCTGCAACCAGGAGAAATAGTAAAATATATTTATGTATAATTAATAAAAAATATGATGAGTATTTAATTAATAAAATTAAGCAAAATGTAAAAGTTATTATTTTAGATAGGCCGGTTGGGGGAAGTAAGCTTAAATATATTATAAAGTATACAAAATCAGTAATTAAAAATAATATTGATATTATACATTGTCAGTGTGAAAATTCAGTTAAGTTTTCATTACTTTGTAAAATTATAAAACCAAAAATAAAAATATTTACAACAGTACATGATACTCAGATTTATCTAAGATTAAAAAAATATGAAACTGTAATTGATAAATTTGTGTGTAAAAAAATTATTGCAATATCAGAAGCTGTAAGAAAAGAAATACTATCTAGAGGAATTCCAGAAAGTAAAGTAGTTAGAATATATAATGCTATTGATTTAAAAAAATTTAAAAGTGATAAAGAAGAAAAAAGAGTAGATAAAAATAAATTTATTATAGGAAATGTTTCGAGATTAATGCCGGAAAAAAAGGGTCAAGACATATTAATAAAGGCTATTAGTAAATTAAAAGAAGAAAATTATAATATAGAATGTTTATTTGCAGGAGAGGCGCCTATAGAAGAAAATGATAATTTAGAGAAACTAAAAAAGATATGTGAAGAATGGGGAGTAAAAGAGAATATTAAATTTTTAGGCAATGTATATGATATTCCTAAATTATTGAGTTCAATAGACATATTTGTTATGCCATCTAGATATGAAGGATTTGGAATAGCTTTAATTGAAGCTATGGCTAAAGGGGTGCCTTGTGTTGCAAGTAACATTGATGGACCAAAAGAGATAATTAGGAATAATGAATATGGAATGTTATTTGAAAGCGAAAATTATTATGATTTAGCAGATAAAATAAAATATATTATTAAAAATATAGACAAAATGAAGAGTGATGAGATTCAAAAATATGTGATATCGAATTTTAATATTGAATCAATGATGGAAAACTTATATAAAGTTTATGAAATCACAGCTAGTTAAAGTATCATTAATATAATTCTATTTTATGAGAAGAGTCTCTATAATACTAAAAAGTGGGATGAAAAAGTTTTTCATAGTAGTAACATTGAAAGAGAGGAATGAGCTTGGATAAAGCATGTATAAATGATATGAATAAACGTATATTCGCATGGATATGTTTTTCTATATTTTTATTCTCATTTTACATAAGGGAAGCTGTGTTTAAATCAGGTGCAAATATAAATGTAATATTCATTATAACTGTAATTATATATATATATATAAACAAAAAGTCTATAAATCCAACAATGCTTATTTTTCTACTTTTCATAATGATATACACATTTATAATAGATTATTTTATAAATTCTAATTCAATAACAATTATAATAGGAAATATTTGCATGGTATTTATCCCAATGCTGTTATTTACAATTAGAGTGGAAGAAAAGAATTTTGAAGAAATATTAATAACGTGTTTAAAGATAATTAATTTCTTTATTATTATTATTTTTAGTATTGGGATTGTAGATTCATTTATAAATTTCTCCATAATGAAATTTGTTGGCGAGTATATTGCGCCGGGGTTGAATGATTGGATTAGTGATAATACTAGTGAATTAATATTATATAGATATACTTCATTTATGGGACATCCTTTATTTACTAAAGAGTTATTCATATATTTTTTTTTACTAAATAGTATATGTGAAAAAAAGTTATTAAATAAGAATTTGGTAACATTAATATCATTAATAGGAGTGTTACTAACGGGAAGTAAAACTGGAATTGTACTAATTTTATCATGCATAGTAGGTCTAGAAATTAAGGATGCTAAATTTAAAAACATAATAATATCATTTATATTAATTCTTACTGCGTATTGTATAGGCTTCTTTGATACTGTCATATTAAGGTTTCAAAGTGAAAGCTTAACAACAGGTAGAAGTGAATCTATTCAATATATTAAAGAATTAAATTTTATAGATTATAAATTTTTTTCTGGATATGGAGAAAGAATTCATTCGATTTTTGCAGATATAGTGGGAGAAGTTTATGCAACTGCTTCATTAGAGTATCCATTTAGAATTTTATTGTATAAGTATGGAGTAGTTTGTTTATGTATGATAATTATTTATCTTATTATTTATCCTACTCTATATTTTTTAAAATATAAACAATTCTATTTACTATTTGCATTTATTATAAAGGTAATAGATATTAACACATATAATGGTTTGATTTTTAAAGCTGATAATATGATTTTATTTGTGTTATTTACCTATATATTATTAGGTATATGTAACAATAAAAATAAAGCTATAAAAAAATCAGGTTAGTCGGAAAGAATGAATTATATTGGTTGTATAAAAGGAGAAAATGTATGATTCAATTAAGTATAATAATTCCTGTATATAATGTTCAAGCCTATTTAGAAGAATGCTTAAATAGTATTGTAAATCAAAATATTGATAATTTCGAAATTATAGTAATAAATGACGGATCTACTGATGGAAGCGAAGATATAATAGATAAGTTTACTAGAAGGTATAAATTCATAAAAAAGGTAAATAAAAAAAATGGAGGGCCAGGAGCAGCTAGAAATATAGGAATAAAATTAGCAGCTGGTAAATACATTGGATTTATAGATAGTGATGATTATATAGAAAAGAACATGTTTAAAAATATGCTAGACATTGCAGAAAAAACTGATTCGGATATTGTAATGTGCGATGTAGAATTATTTAAAGATAATGAAAGAGAAAAGAAATGGTATTTAAGTACAAAAAAGAAAAATTACAATAAGATTATAAATAATGAAGAAGTGCTGAAATTATATTTGAGTGATAGGATTAAAGGATTTGCATGGAATAAAATATATAAAAGAAGCATTTTTATAGAAAATAATATTGTGTATGAAGAAGGAGTATATTATGAGGATATCTACATGAGCTTAATATTATTTACTTATGCAAAAAATATATATTTAGTAAATAAAGCTTACTATAAATATAGGCAAAGGGACGGAAATATAACAAGTGGAATTACAGAAAAACACTTAGAAGACTATAACAATAATACTAAAAAATCTATAAACTTTATGAATGAGAATAAATTATTCGAAGAACTAACAGACTATAAAAAAGCTTTTGAAGTGAGTTTTATGAATTCTATTTTAGAGTTATATTATAAACACTTCGATTTTAATACAAAGAAAATAAATGAAAATTATTATAAGTATTTCAATGAATATAATTATGATATAAGTTATAAAGATATATTTTTTAAAAGTGCTCTTAATTCTGAGCATAAAAAAAAGTATATATTAAATAAGTTTGGTATTTATGTATATATAATGAAATATAAATCCATGATTAAAAAATTATTAATAAATAAAAACTTAGAAAGTAAAGTTAATAAAGGCATCGGACTTTAGATGAGAAGGTTGAAAATTTATAAATTGTAATAGATTAGAAGGGTAAAGAATGAGAAATATAGCTATAACATTAATAATTCCAGTATACAATGGCGGAAAATATTTAGCACAAATGCTTGAGTCTGTTTATAATCAAACATTTAAAGACTTTGAAATAGTAATAGTTAACGATGGATCAAATGATAATTCAGAGGAAATAATATTTAATTATTTAGAAAAACATTCAAATATAAAATATTTAAAGCAGGAAAATAAAGGACAAGCCGAAGCAAGAAACAAAGCATTAGGTCAAATAAGAGGAAAGTACACTCTATTTTTAGATGCAGATGATTTTATTGAATTTGATATGTTGGAGAAGATGTATAATAAGTCTGAAATAAATTTTGCAGATATAGCTATTTGCGCATATAAAAAAGTATATGATTTTGAATGTAAAGATAGAGAAAAGATTGTTTTTGATTCGAATGAAAATAGAATATATACAAATGTTGAAGTTATGGAAATGATGTTAGACGGAAAAGTTCAGGGATATTTATGCAATAAAATGTTTTTAAGTAAAAATATTTTAGAAAATGAAATGCACTTTGAAAAAGGCAGAATAATAGAAGACTTATTACCTGTGTTTAAACTGGTAAGTACAGCACAGCGAATAATATTTATAAATGAACCTTTATATAATTATAGACAACATTTGGATTCTACACTTCATAAAAAGATTAAAACTTTGATAGATGATCGTTATTTTGCATGCACAGAAATTTATAAGTATGCAAGAAAAAATACTGATATCAAAGATAGCAAATGCTTTTTGTTTATGTTAAAATCACAAATTGCATTTATATATGATGCTTTAAGTTTAAAGGTTAAGTGTGGGAAAGAATTTTATAAAAAATATACAATAGAAGATTTTTCAATATACAAGATATTATTTGATTTAAATATATCATTTAAACATAAGATTAAATTTATTTTATTTAATATTAGGGTATTACATTTTTATTATAAAGTGAAGAAAGCGTTATTAGAGTAATTTATGGGGTAGTGTATATGAAGATAAATATAAGACATATAAGTAATACTTTTAATAATGGAAGTTTTATGATGGCAATAGTAACGATAAAGGCTATTAATAAAAGTATTCAAGATGTTAAATTTTATGTTGATGCAAGCAGTGATAAAGATTTAGAAAGGTTAAAAGATGAGACAGGAGTAGAGAATATTATTAGATATAATATAGAGTATAGAAAAGATTTCTTTAGAAGATGCATAAATAAATTAAAAAGAATGATTCTAAATAGAATTGTAAATAAAATAGATGACGTAATAATTATTGGAGGAGATGATATATCAGAATACTATTCAATCAAAGGGTTAGAGAAAGAATTAGCCAAGCTAAAAGAAGAAAGTAAAAATAAAAATATAATTTTACTCGGGCAAACTCTTGGTCCATTTACACAAGGTAGAGGAGAGCTTGCCAGATTAAGTCTTAAAAATGCTAAAATTTATACTCGAGATGATAAATGTTTAGAATATTTATTAGATTTAGGTTTTAAAAATGCAAAATTTGGTAGGGATTTAGCATTTAGTGAATTACCTATGCAATATAAGGCTAAGAATATATTAGATAAGTATGAGCTTGAAGCAAATGGATATGTTACAATAGTCACTTCTGGATTAATTGAATGTTATACAAATGAATTTGATAAATATATTGAAGAACAAGTAAATATAATAAAAAAGGTTTTGATTAATGATAAGTTGAAAGATAAAAAGGTAGTTTTATTACCACATGTAACAAGACCAAAAGATAATGATGACAGGGGAGTTATAAAGGAGATATTAAATAGGCTGGAGATTATATATCAAAAAAGAATTACTGCTATATATGATGAGTTGTTGGCATCAGCGGCAAGAGAAATTTTGGGGAATGGATTGTTTACTATAACTGGAAGGATGCATGCTGCAATATCAACGTTATACATGAGAAAGCCAACAATTACTCTGTCATATAGTGTTAAATATGAAGGTGTTATTAGCAGAGGTATGGATATGAAAGAATTGGTGATTGAATGTACAGATGAGGAATTGTGGGGAAGTGGCAAAATAAGTGAACTTGTAGATGAGAAGGTTAACTATATTTTAGAAAACTACGACAATTTAATAAAAAAAATAGATATTAAGGTGTCAGAAGCAAGTAAAATAGTACAAGATCAGTTAAATGAAGTGTCAGATAATATAAAATTCAGAAAAAATCAAAAATCTAAGGCTAATATTAATAATAGTGAATTTAGTGTAGAGTAAACTTGTTAATATCTATGGGAGATAAGAAATGAAAAGAAATCAATCAATGGATTTGTTAAAATTAGTATCAATTTTTTCTGTAGTTATAATTCACAATCCGTTTAGTATGCACTTAGGCTTTATAATGGATACAATTTTTAGATTTAGTGTACCAATATTTTTTATGATTACAGGCTATTTTATTGCAAAATCAGTTAATATAACAAGAGCTTTAAATCATCAGATGATAAAATTAGCAAGATACTACTTAAAGTACGAAGCAGTTTATATATTTTATGAATTTATTATTGCAATACTTAAGAGGGATTTCTCAACTTTTAATGATAACCTATTAATGAATATAAAGTATATTTTAATTGCACCTACCATAGGGGTTCACTTATGGTATGTAATTAATATAATTTGGGTAATGATGATTGTTTATATTTTTAATAAATTAAATAAATTTAATATCTTGTTTATTGCAAGTAGTATATTATATTTAATTGGGATAATTCTTTCTAATCTGGCACAACAAGTATTTCAACAAGAATTACCTTTATATGTAACTCGAAACTTTCTTTTCTATGGATTATTTTATGTTATGCTTGGAATATATATATCAAAAATAAACATAAATAAAATCAAATTTAATAATAATTTTATTTTACTTATTTCTATTGGATTTTGTTCAGCACAAGTTATGGAAAAACATTTATGGAAATTATTATTAGGATCAAATTTTGGAGAGTATTTTTTAACTACTATATTTGCATCCGTAGGAATATTCATATTCACATTACGGACAAACGTTAATAATAAATATATAAAAAAAATTACCAGTTACTCTATGCCTATATATTTTCTTCATCCATTGATTATAAGAATATTAAAATTAGTATTTTCACATATTTCTAAATTTAGTATAAGCGCAATGACAAATACTATAGTAGGAAATTTTGTATTTATTTTGTTAGTATGCATGTTTTCATGCTTGTTATATGATTCTTTTAAAAAAATGAAACTAGTAACAACCCAAAAACTTCTAAACCCTATTAAAGAAATGGGGTATAAATAATAGTTAATCGTATGTGATTTAGTATATTATTTCTTATAAACCTGCAGTGTAAATATTTTATATCATTTTGAATTTCGAAGTGTATTAAGAATTTTGAAAACTGTGGTACGGATATGAAGGGGAGGATAATTAGTGCTTAAAAATTATAATTATAAATTAATTAGCATATATCGCACTCAACTAATGGGAATTGCGATTTTGTTTGTTGTATTTTATCATTCAACTAATGACATATCATCAATACCTATTTTATCTATAATAAGAAAAATTAGTATTGGATCAGTGGATTTATTTTTAATGCTATCTGGATTAGGATTATATTATTCAAATCAAAGATGTAGAAATACGTTACATTTTTATAAGAAACGATTATTAAGAATTATACCAATATATTTGCCAGTAGTATTTATGATGGGGATATTTTATTTGGTAATTGGGAAAATGTCAATAAGTGAATTAATTATGAATTTAACTACATTAAGTTTTTGGTTTGATACAAGAAATCGATTTGATTGGTTCATACCAGCTATTATAATGTTATATTTCATGACACCAATATTTTTATATTTTTTCAAACATAAAAATAAGTATATTACAACAGGTATTGCCATTAGCTGTGCAATACTGCTAAGTGTGATGATTAGTTCTTCACCAATGCAATATTTGTTGATTTTCACCACAAGAATTCCAATATTCCTAATTGGAATTTTAGTGGGGTATTGGATTAACATAGGTAAAGAGTGTAATAGAGCATCTATAATATTAAGTTTTTCTGGTTTAATTCTAGGATTAATTATTATTTTTATAACTTCAATTTATTTAAAGGAGTATGGAGCGAGTTATGGATTATGGTGGTATCCGTTTATGCTGATAACATTACCTGTATGTATGGGTACAACAATTATTTTGCAGTATATTATAAACTTAAAAGTGTTAAAGTTAACATTTTTAACGTTTTTAGGAACACATAGCTTTGAAATATATTTATTTCATGAAAGGATTTTAGATTTAGCGAATAATCTATCTAAGTATCTACATTTAGTTAGATACAAATTGTTATTTCATTTAATATGCTTTATAACTACATTAATCATGGCATATATATGGAAGAAAATTATTAGTTATTTCTTAAGAATAGGTAGGAATAAATTAAAAAATTTATCTATAGAAACTGTATAATGTATATTAACTAGGTATTTAGAGCTGCAACAATTTTGTAAGGAATAGATTAAAGTTTATACTTTAAATGGCAAGCAGTTAATAGCGAACAATGTAACTCACTATTAACTGCTTACTTTTAAATTATATTGATTTATTTGCAGAAGACGTACCATCGAATACTTTTAATTTAAAAAAGCTACGGCCTTTTAGCAGACCTAACGATGACTTGAACTCATTTTCTGCCGTAAAATATATTCTGATTTCATCATCTACTTTAAGCACACAGCTTCTATATAAATTACAACTATAGAATTCATTTATTGATATTTTAGATGGATGTAATAATTCTTTTACAAATTTGAAGTTAATACCATCAATACTTTCATAATAATTAATGCCACGGTGTCCTGTATTGTTAGTATAGTTAATTAAGTGATATTTATTATCGAAATAATTAACATCAATATGCCATGGATCTATATAACTGCACATAGTTATTAAGGTTCTATTGAACCATATCTTTCCGTCATTGCTTTCAGCATATACTATATTTCTATTACAAATAGTTGGAAGAGAATCTACAAACCACATTCTATATATTTGTTTTTTATTATCCCAAATAATAGATGGACTTCGAATCATATTCCCAATCGTATTATTTGAATCTTGAAGATCTATCATAATTTCTCTGTCACTCCAATTTAAACCGTCATAACTTGTTTTCTTTATGACAATAGTAGGATATTGTAATCTTTTATCAGAATTATTAATATTCATATGAGTTATTCGATACCAACATTCTAATATATTGATATCTTTTTTATATACTAAATGGGGATCAGAAAGGAAATCTCCATTTTTAATTTCTTTAGGAGTAAGATCATCTATTGGATTTACTTTGGAATCTGTATGCCATTTTATGCCATCATTTGACCAATATATGCATGGACATTCCCAGCGATCTCTATAGGGCAATCCGCCTATAGGGTATGGTGTTTGAACCATCCAATATTTGTAGTTATTAAATTTATCTTTAAAATATAAAACCGAAGGGTGGTAAGGTTGATTATATCCACTAAAATCATTTATCATTAACGGTTTTTTAGAAAGTTTTTTTATAAAGGATAAATTTAAGATGAAGTATCTAATTTGCTTTAATATACTTTTTATCATTTTTTTCATTATGATTTTCTCCTATCTTTAATTTTAAATACAAACTCATGGACTTTTTCTTTTTTAGTTTCATCAAATACATAATATTTTTGTATCAATAATAATAAAAGTATATGTGTGATTTGATTAAATATGTAAAATTAAACCAATGTGGTTAAAAGTATTTTGGTATTATTCACATAAGTGTGAGAATACAATATAAGTATAAAATGAACACTTTTGATGTTATTAATAATTATTAGGTATTCATTTAGGAGGGAAAATTGTGTCAAGAACAGAATATGCAGCAAAAAATTTTATTTGGGCAACAATTAGTACTATATTATCTACTGCTTTAGGATTTATATCACGAACTATTTTTATTTACATATTGGGAACAACATATCTTGGAGTAAATGGACTATTTATAAATATATTATCTATGTTATCACTAACGGAATTAGGCATTGGTGAAGCAATAAACTTTAGTCTGTATAAACCACTTGCAGATAAAGATGAAAAAAAGTTATGTGGTCTTATGATGTTTTATAGAAATTCATACAGGGTGATTGCGCTAGTTGTTGCCACATTAGGAATTTCTATATTTCCTTTTTTAAATATTTTAATAAAAAATGACAATGGAATAGCTCATATTCATCTTATTTATTTAATATTTCTATTTAATACAGTAACATCCTATTTATTATCATATAAGGCAACATTGTTAGCAGCTGATCAAAAATCATATTTATTAACTAATATTAATATGGTAACTAGTGTTATTACATTAATTGTTCAAATGGTTATATTATTAGGTTTTAGAAATTATATTTTATATTTAATTTCAGCATCTATTATTGGATTATTGAAAAACTTTTATATTAATAATTATATTAACAACAGATACACATATTTGCTGGAGAAAAAATGTAAAAGACTGTCTAAAAAGGAAACTTTAAATATAATAAGTAAAGTTAAAGCCATGATGTTTCATAAGGTTGGAGATGTGTGCATATATCAAACAGATAATATTATAACATCTGTATTTATTAATATTACTACTGTTGGATTAGTTTCTAACTTTACCATGATTATTGATATGATTAATAGGTTTGTCATGGGATTTTTTAATGCTGCAAGTGCGGGATTAGGAAATTTAATAGCAACTGAAGAAGAAAAAAAAAGATTAGATGTGTTTAACAAGTATGATTTTTTTGCATTTTGGTTCTTTGGATGGACAAGTATATGCTTATATTTTTTGCTAACCCCTTTTATAACAATTTGGATTGGTTCTGATAAGCTAATTGATAATATAACAGTTGCACTATTATGTATAAATTATTATTTAACCGGTATGAGAGTTCCATTAGCTAATGTTAAGTCAGCAGCAGGAGTATTTGAGCAGGATAAATGGGCTCCAATCATTCAATCTATTCTTAATTTACTAGTATCAATAGCAGGAGCAGTAAAGTTAGGCCTTCCTGGTATTTATATAGGGACACTTATAAGTAGTTTAGTGCCTAATATATATCGTCCCATAATAGTATATAAACTCATTTTTAAAACAAGCAGTATGGATTATTTTAAGCTATATATAAAGAGGATATTTTCAATTATGATTTGTGTATGCATGATTAAGCTTATAATTAATCAAGTATTTATAAATATGAATGTTTTGTTTTATTTAATAAGTACATCTGTTATTTGTTTGTTGCTGCCTAATATATTACTTATAATTTTTTTTAGAAAAACGCAAGAATTTCAATATGCAATATATGTAAAGACAAAATTATTAAATAAAATTATAAGAAAGTTGATAATTAATTAATAGGAAGGAATATGATGACTATGAGCGAAAAGTTGGTTTCAATAATAACACCATGCTATAATGGTGAAAAATTTATACGTAGATATCTTAATTCAGTATTAGAACAAACATATTCTAATATCGAATTTATTTTTATAAATGATGGATCTACAGATAAAACAGAAGAAATAGTCTTTAGTTACACAGATAGCTTTAAGAAAAAGGGAATTAATTTCATATATATATATCAAAAAAATAGTGGACAGTCATCTGCAATAAATAAGGGATTAAAAATTTTCAAAGGAGATTATTTAACCTGGCCAGATTCAGATGATATATTAGATAAAAATAATATTAAGCATAAAGTAGAATATTTAGAAAAGCATCTTGATGTAGATATATTAATTTGTAAAACACGTATGCTTGATTCAGAAGATCTATCTAAAGAAATAGGTATGTATTCTAGAATTCCACCTAAAGAGAATGATAATCTATTTATGGATTTGATTTTAGAAAAGAACGTTTATTTTGCTCCAGGTGCATATATGCTTAGAAGCAATACTTTTCTAAATTTGAATCCACAAAGACACATATACGATGAATGGGCAGGACAGAATTATCAATTACTATTACCTATATCATATTATGGTAAATGTGGTTATTTAGATGAGTATTTATATTATTATTTAGTAAGAAGCGATAGCCATTCAAGAAAGGATACTGAATTTGAAAAGCTATTGTCTACTATATATGCTCACGAAAAATTATTAAAAACAGTAGTAAAAGAATTGAATTTAAAAGAGGAAAAACAATTATTTCAAATTATAGAACTGAAGTATATACAGCGTAGATTGGATTTAGCTTATAAATTTAAGAATAAACGTATTGGAAAAGAACAGTATGATGCGTTAAAGAAATATAATTCGTTATCTCTAAAAGACAAAATAATGTATCACCGAATTAATTTTAAAATACTAGATATCTCATTGAAATCAACAATGAGAGTTCTAAGGAGTTTACTAGGAAAAGATTATTATATACTGAAGTAATGATTATGAATAATTTTAATAAATAAAATATCTAAGTATAAATACTATTATGTAGTCCTTTAAGGATGGTGGATTTATGAAAGAAAATGTCAATGAACTTATATCAGATATAGAATGTTGCGGTTGTTATACTTGTAAGTTGGCATGTCCGGTTAATGCCATAAGAATTGAACCTAATCAAGAAGGATTTGATATGCCAATTGTTGAGGAAACATGCATTCATTGCGGTGCATGTGTAAAGAAATGTCCTGTATTTAATTTTAAGTGTGAAAATAAAGAAAATCCTCAAGTTTATGCAGGATGGTCTAAGGATTCAAATGTTCGCTTGGATAGCACATCAGGAGGAATATTTTCTGAATTAGCTAATGTAATTATGAAAAGTGGTGGATATGTATGTGGAGCGGTTTATGATGAGAAATGGAATGTGAGGCATATTGTTACCAATAATGTTAATGATATCTATTTATTAAGAAGCTCAAAATATGTTCAAAGTAGAATTGAAAATTGTTTTCTTTTAATAAAAGAAAAATTGAAATTAAATAAAGTTGTTATGATTGTAGCTACACCGTGTCAGATAGCAGGACTTTATAATTACCTTGATAAAAAATATGAAAATTTGTATACTGTAGATTTTATTTGTAGAGGCGTAAATTCACCTAAGGTTTTCCGAAAGTTTCTTGATTTACTAGAAGACAAATATAACAGCAAGGTTTCTTATGTAAAATTTAAAAATAAGAGATATGGATGGAATAGATTCTCTACAAAAATAAAATTTGAAAATGGAAAAACTTATATAAAGGATAGATATACGGATAGATTTATGAAAGGATATCTTGAATATAACTGTTTTATGAGAGATTCGTGTCACGATTGTAAGTATAATGGTTTTCCTAGAGTTGCAGATATCACTTTGGCTGACTTTTGGGGTGTGGAAAATTATCTTATAGATATGAGAAGCTCTGATGGAGTTTCAATGATAATGACGAATTCAGTTAAGGGAGAAAGGTTATTAAAACATATTTCTAACAATATTTACAAAGAACAACTAGGTTTGGATAAATTTATAAAAGGTGATCCTACAATGTTAGAAAGCCCTAAAAAGACTAAAAATAGAGAAAAGTTTTTATCTAGATTAGACAATGAGGATTTTGAGCATCTGCTTGATAGCTGTATTCCCAAGAACAGCTTAAAAAAACAAATTAAAATTAACATACTTAATGCATACTATTGTATTAGACTAATAATAAAAAGAAGGATGTATAATAGATGAGATTATTAGATGTTGAGCTTCTAAATACATTGTGGCTTAGAGGAGTTAAGAAACAAAATAAGATAATTTGCTATAAAGGTACGAGGTTAATTCTTAATAAAACAAGCAAAATAAAAGTCGATGAAAAGTTAAAATTAAATTATAATATGATAAAAGATAATGGGCGTACAACTATTTTAAGAATGGATGAAAACTCAGAATTTGTTGTTGGAAATTTTTCGGTATATTATGGCGGAGATATTATTTGCTTTAAAAATTCTAAACTTGAGATAGGGAGTGGTTTTGTAAATTCAAATGTAAAAATAAGGTGTACTGAATCAATAAAAATAGGAGAAGATGTTGCTATTTCACATAATGTAACAATTATGGATTCGGACGCACATGAGATTATAAATGAAGGATACAAAAAAACTAAACCAATTGTTATAGGCAATCATGTTTGGATTGGTAGCGGAGCAATGATTCTAAAAGGGGTTAGGATTGGTGATGGTACAGTAATAGCAGCAGGATCTATTGTGACTCACGATTTTCCTAATAATTGTATAGCAGCAGGAATACCGGCTAAAATAATTAAAAAAGATGTTACCTGGAAATGATCTGGAGAAGTATTAAGTCAGTATTTATAATTACTTTACGACAAATCAAAATTAACTTCATATATAAAATAACGTCTGTGAACAAATATTACAGACGTTATTTCAGTAGTATTATTAGTTATATTAAAGTTTATTAATGTGCTTTGCTGAATATAAAAAATAAAGTATTCTCTATTCTATTCAAATATAAACGAATGTATTTTCTGAGTGGTAGATTCTTCATTAAACACATAATAATAAATCCCATCTATAAGTTTTCCATTTCCATCCTCATCATATGGAAATCTATCTTCCAATAAAGGTTGATTTTTTAGTGAATTCAAATTCTTTATCAGAGAAAAGATTTCAGTTTTTCCTAAATTAGTATTAATAATAGGAAGTATTTCATCTAAAAGTGATGGATATTGAGTTATAGAAATAGCTTTAGATTTCTGTAGCAATTGATTTAGTACGTTTCTATTTCTTTGACTCCTCTCAAAATCTCCGCCGTCTGTATACCTTATTCTACAATAAGCCAAAGCTTGTGTTCCGTCAACTTTTTGAGAACCTGAAGTCGTAATATATGGAGAACTAGTACCGTTCATATTATTTAACTCGTATATATAATAATTTATATATTTTAATTCATCATTAGTTATATCTAATGTAATTCCTCCAATGTCATCAACTATTTTAGGTAATGATGAAAAATTAACGGTAATGAATTTGTCTATGTTTAAATTAAAGTTTTCATTAAGAGTTTCAATTGCAAGTTTAGGTCCACCAAAAGCATAAGCATGGTTGATTTTGTCTTTATTATTTTTAGTAGGGATGGTTACATAAGAATCTCTTACTATAGAGCTTAATTTTAATTCTTTATGCTTGTTATCAATTGTTAAAATCATGATACAATCTGAACGTCCAGCAATTCCTTCAGTTTCATCTATTCCGAATAAAGCTATATTAGTTATGTCAGAACTAGTTTTTTGAACAAAATTCCCTTCATTGCTTGAAGGGGTATCTCCCTGATTAGAAAAAGTTTCGTTAATGTCAATATCGGTTTTATTTATTTTGTTTAGATATGTGTTTAATATAATTATAAATCCTATGCTAATAAAGCAAAGTATTAGGATTATAGAAAGAAAAAGCTTTTTTAAGAACCTTGTTTTATTTCTAGTATCCTTATTAATTTTTCTGTTAAGCTTTAAATAGTTAAATTTTTTAAACACAAAATCACACTCCTAAAGTATGGATATAAAATTATATGCTTCAATTGAAATAAAATGCGATTTGACATAAAAATGTTTTAATTACTTCGTATTACCTTCAAATTATCGATAAGTTCTAAGGTGATTTTTGCCTAAATGTAGAATGAAAAATAAAAAAATATAGCCAAAAATTAATATAGGAATTATAATTAATAGGTATACTATTATTGATAATAGATAGACTTAAGGGGGGCACAAAATGAAAAAAGTAAAAATAGCACTACTAGGATTGGGGAATGTTGGTCGTGGTGTTTGGATGATTTTAAATTCTAATAAAGAAGAAATCATGAAAAGATGTGGATACGAAGTAGAAGTAGCAAAAGTCCTTGTAAGAGATAAGAATAAGCAAAGAGGAGTAGATATTCCAGATGAACTTGTGACTACAAATTTCTATGAGATATTAGAAGATGACAGTATCAAGATTGTTGTGGAAGTAATGGGAGGAATTGAGCCGGCAAGAGGTTATATGCTTAAATGTATGGAGAAGAAGAAGCATATAGTAACTGCAAATAAAATGCTGCTTGCAACTGGTGGAGATGAGCTTTTTGAAAAAGCTGATGATGAAGGAATAATGTTCAGCTATGAAGCAAGTGTAGCTGGAGGTATACCAATAATAAAAGGAATAGATGAAAGTTTAACTGCTAACAAAATAGAAACCTTATATGGAATTGTCAATGGCACAACGAATTATATTTTAAGCAAAATGGAGCTTGAAGGCGCTGATTTTGATGATGTTTTAAAAGAAGCACAAGAAAAAGGCTATGCAGAGGCTGATCCAACATCGGATATAGAAGGATACGATGCACAATATAAATTAGCTATACTTGCATCATTAGCATTTGGATCAAAAATAGATGTAAAAAATGTATATAGAGAAGGCATCACTAAAATTGAAGCTGTTGATATGAAATATGCAAGAGAATTTAAAATGGGAATTAAATTGCTTGCAATTGCAAAAGAAACTGATGGTAAAGTAGAGCTTAGAGTTCATCCAACAATGATTCCTAAGAAGCATCCACTTTCAAATGTTTATGATTCATATAATGCAGTGTTCATACGAGGAAATGCGGTTGGAGACTTAATGTTTTATGGAAGAGGCGCTGGTGATCTTCCAACAGGTAGTGCTGTAGTAAGTGATATTGTTTCTATAGTAAGAAATAATGTTGAAACAGAAAACCCTAATCCTGTAGTAAAGAATAACTTATGGAAAAGAGAAATCCTAGATATGGGTTATGTAGAGAGTAAGTATTATATTAGGGCTACTGTATTAGATGAATCAGGGGTTCTTGGAGAAATAACAGCAATTCTTGGAAAGAACAATGTAAGTATACGTTCGGTAATTCAAAAAGGTGATGAAGAAGATGGGCAAGTAACAATAGTTTTAGTAACTCATAGGACATTTGAAAATTTAATTAATAATGCTATCACAGAAATAAAAAAATTAAAGTCGGTTAATAAAATAGATAATATAATAAGAATAGAGGATTTTAAATAGAAAAAATATTAAATTCTTATTGTAGTAACAAAAAATGAAATAAAAAGTACCAATTTCTATAATCCATTAAGAAATTGGTACTTTATTTTGTGTCAATTTATGTAATAAATTGAATAAAATAATTCTTGTTGAAAATTAAGTTATATTAAGTTGCAATATGTTATAATTGGAATATAAAGGCACAATATTAATGAAATTGCAATTTTTTGATATGATGGGAAATTGTTTTTAATCAATAGGTAGCTATATTTTTGAAAATCCAATTAAAATATATTGAAATGAGGTCATGGCTAATGGAAAATGAGAGATTTCATTTAAATCAAACTAACATAGTTATTGTTAATCAGACTCATAGTAACATCAATGAATTAATTAATATTTTGAAAATACATGGATATGATAATGTGAATATGATTTTTGGATATAGATTAGCAATAGAGAATATAAAAAAAGAGATACCTGATTTGATTCTAATTTATATTGATTCACATGATTTGAGTGTATATGAGTTATGCGAAAATATAAAAAAAAATAATAAACTTAAGGAAGTCCCAATTATCTTTATTAGTGAATATGAGAAGTTAGACAAAAATAAAGTATTTGCTTCAGGGGGAAGTGATTATTTAGTAATTCCATTCAATGAGAGTGAAGTTGTTAAACGTATCGGAATATATCTAAGAGTGAAGTTTATGACTAATCAATTGGAAAAGTACGGGAATAAATCAATATATGATAAATTAATTAATCTGAATGAAGAACTAAAAAGGGAAAATAAGAAATTGGAAAGAAATGTTCTAGAAAAGAAGCAACAATTAGAAGATATTACATTGGAATTGAAGAAATTCAATGTATTGTTAGAAGAAGAAATTAATGAGAGAACAAAAGTGGAAGAAGCTCTAAAAGAAAATGAGAAACAATTTCGTTATTCTATAGAAGGAGCACCAGTTCCGATAATGCTGTATGATGAAGAGGGAGGGATAAAGAAAATTAACAAGGCCTGGACGAATATTACAGGGTATACAATTGATGATATGACGGTAATATCAAAATGGATAAATGTATCAGATATATTTAAAACTAATTTATTTTGTACAGATATGGCTGATTTAAAAACTGGAGAAGATAAGGGGAAATTTTTTGTAAAAACTAAAGAGGGAGATATACGCATATGGAATTTTTATTTAGCGTGTATAGGAGAATTTCGGAATGGATACAAGTTGTTTATAATGATTGCTATAGATATAACTGAAAGAACACATATGGATGAACTTGAAAAAAGCGTTAAAGAAGAAAGACAAAAAATATATGAGCTTAAAGAGTATGATAAAATTAGAACGGAATTTTTTTCTAATATATCTCATGAATTAAGAACTCCAATTAATGTAATTTTTTCAGCGTTGCAAATGTTTGAATTGAGTTTAAGGAATTATGAATTAAAAAGTAAAAATGTGAATAAAACAAAATATATTAAAATAATGAAGCAAAACTGTTATCGAATTTTAAGGCTTATAAATAATTTAATAGATATAACTAAAATAGACTCTGGATATTTTGATATTAGCAAACAGAATGTCAATATAGTTAGCATTGTAGAAGATATAACTTTATCTGTTGCAGATTACATTGAAAATAAAGGAATATCTCTTATTTTTGATACGGACACAGAAGAAAAAGTTATTGCTTGTGATCCTGAAAAAATGGAAAGGGTTATTTTGAATCTATTATCAAATGCTGTAAAGTTTACTTCTACTGGTGGAGAAATTACTGTTAACATTGAAGATTGTTTTGAAAATATATGTATTAGAGTAAAGGATACTGGAAGGGGTATTCCAAAGGAAAAATTAAATTCAATCTTTGAGCGCTTTGTGCAGGTAGATAAATCTCTTACAAGAGATCATGAAGGAAGTGGAATAGGTCTTTCACTAGTAAAGTCATTGGTAGAATTGCATGGAGGAACTATTTCAGTAGAAAGTAATGTTAAACAAGGAACTGAATTTACTATAAGCATTCCATGTGAATTAGTGGATGAGCCCGAGAAAGAATCTTTGTTTAATGATTCGGTAAATAAAAGTTATGTTGAAAAAATTAATATAGAATTTTCGGATATATACAATTAAGAAGACTTCGCCTGAAGTAATAGAGCTAAAATATTAACTTTTAATAAGTATAGTAAAAATTAAGAGTTAATATAATAAAGTAAAAAATGATTATACTTTCATTTTTTAAAAGTTTTAAGTAATTGTTGAATGTGCATTAAACATTTGATATCATATTAATATGTTTAAGAGCAGAGATGATGAGGTCTCAAAGATTTATTAAGGCCTTATTATCTCATTTTTTATTTTAAAATAAATGATTTTTTGTACTAAGACTAAGCCCCCAAAAGGATTATTTCAAGTTGCGAAGATGGCTTTGCCATTGCTGTCTCAAGCATCTATGTAATGTAGTTTCCACATTTAAATGCTATATTATTATGAAATATTACCTTTTAATAATATATGAACCTCTGTATTTAAATAGCTTCAAAATACAGAGGTTTTTCATATATTTTAAATTTAAGTTTAAAGAATAGGTATTTATATATTAAATTATAATGTTAAAACTTTTCTTGTTTCGATCAGAAATTTTTGAGACACTGTATAGAATATAACTGAGACTAGAGCAGATATTGAATTTAACAAGAGTGTAGATAATGCAAGCTCATTTTATGTTTTATTCTTTTGAAATTTAGAAAATTAAGGGAAATAATTGAGAAAAATAGCTAAAGTTTTATGTTGTATTTTAAAAGCGTGTGTGTTATACTTAAGGAGTTCCATGAGGAACGAAATATATAAAAGATTTAATTATATTAAAATTTCTCCTTATGAGAAAATATTAGTTAACTAAGTCTTTGAATTTGGAGGAATTGAAAATGGAAGATAAAACATTAGTATGTAAAGATTGTGGAAAAGAATTTGTATTCACAGTTGGAGAACAAGAATTCTACAAAGAAAAAGGTTTTGAAAATGAACCAGTAAGATGTGCTGATTGTAGAAGAGCTAGAAAGCAACAAAACAACAGAAGATAGTTTCTGTTTTAAGATTAAGTCATAAGAGTTTACTCTTATGGCTTTTTTAATTTTATAATCATTTTTTGAAAGAGTGAATGTTTTAAAGTAGTAAAAATATATAGTGAGTTTCTTATATGAGATATAAGAAAAAAGCTGGGATATTAAGCTATCTAATAATATAAAATTAATATCATTAGGCAGCTTAAGTTTAAGTTAAGAAAAATGGTAATTTAAGATCTATGAAATCAATTAATTGAAACTTAATTTAAGAAAATCTGTGGCTTCGCTTTGAGTAATATTTTTAATTTGAGAGACCTCTTCAACTAAGAATTTATGAGCAGTATTATATAGCTGCTTTTCACTTGTATTTAATGTTTTCTCTTTATTCATGAGTATTAAATCATAGACTACTTCAGCGCTATCTTTAAGTGAACCAGATTTGATTTTATCCATATTAATCTTATATCTTTCTTTTGTAGGTACACTTTTTAATTCACAATTATTATTAGTAAGATTAAACAATACATTCTCTAAGGTAGAACTATCACTAATTTTACGTAAATTTGAATTTGATATTCTATCAGTAGGAATCATTATTTCAAGATTGTTTGATAGAATTTTAACTATTGTGTACTCTTTACCCTTACCAGAAAACATTTTATTTTCTATCCTCTCAATTACACCAATACCCTGCATTGGATAAACGACTTTTTCTCCAATTGAAAACAAAATATCCACCTCCTTATATGTAATACTTAAAGTATATCATATAAAAGTATTAAAGTAAAAAATTTTAATATATCATATGATTTTAGAGATGTCAATGAGACTTTCAGAAATTAATATAAATTTCTGAAAGTAATGTAAATTATGTCAAGATAAATAATTAAGAAAATGTTGCAATGAAAATAGACATATTTTGAATTGATACGATAAAGAAATAAAGAATAATTAAAAGAACTTTAAGAAAAAATGAAAAAAAACATAAATATTTAAATCATATAAGAGCTTGATAATAAATAATATGTGATGTAAAATTAAGGAAATAATTACAATAATAGGAGGAGGGCGTATGATAAGACATAAAAATAGATTTGTTAAAAGTGATAGAAAGATAAATCAAAAAAATAAGAAATTAATGATAGATACAATCTTTTCTTACAATCCTATGTTAATCAAAGGAATTGAGGTATATGAGGATGCGAGTAGAAATTTTACATTTTTAATACTTCTAGGAGTACTATTAATTAATTTTCCATTAGTTTCAGTACCTTGCTGTCTATTATCTATGTTCTTCGTTATAAAAATGCTCAAATTCATAAGATATCGAAGCATAAATAATATAGTAAAAAAATTAGCCAAGGATTTATCTTACAAAGGGATATATGATAAAGATAAAGCCATGGATATGCTTGACGATTTTAAAAATAAATACGGACAAGATGTCTATGAGTATAGAGAATTACTAAATATGATAAATAAATATGAAGCACTAGTAACTAAGATTGAAAGTGTTTTGCAAAATAAAAATATTAAAGAAAAAAAATCCTCTTATAAAGAAAAAAATATTATAAATGATCAAGAACTGAATAATTTGAGTTATGGAGAAATTCAAGAAAAACGACTTGAAGGAAGAAGAATTGATACTTATAGAGAAGGCGTTGACGAAAAGTTATCTGTTCTGTATAAAAATGATTATGGAGAACTAAAAAGGGTTAATAAAGCTATAGAATTTTTTGAAACAGAAAATAATGAATCTTATAGAAAAGAGAATGCAGTTGTATTAAATAACGTAAATAAAGAAAATAAAAATTTGACAGTATATTTATATAAAAAATCTTCAGATTTGCAAAAAAATGCATTGTGATTATAAAGAAATAAAATGATTGAACTAAAGCTCTTATGTAGATTAATATTATTAAGAATATTAAATTACATAAGAGTTGTCTTTTTTTAGGTTTTATAATAAAATTTAATAGGCACTAGATGAGGATTTACTAAAAGATGAAACAGAAATCCTATATTGTGGTTTAGTTCTAAAGTCGTTAATAGTTGATTTTATGAAATCATAAGAGAAATAGATAAATAAAAGCTGGTGGTTAGCGGACAAACTTTTTTTCTTTGACTTTAATTATTAATTGTTAAGTGAAATATATATTAAGTTATTTTGGAGGAAAATATGCAAGATATAATGATAATAGGTATAGCTGGAGGGAGTGGATCAGGAAAAACTACTTTGGCACAAAACATAAAGGAAGTTTTTAATGAGGAAGTAGTAATTCTTTGCCATGATTATTACTACAAATCAAATGAAGGAATTCCTTTTGAAGAAAGAAAAAAACTTAATTATGATCATCCAGATTCTTTTGATACGGATCTTTTAATAGATCAGTTAAAAGAATTGAAGGAAGGGAAAATAATATATCATCCAGTATATTCATTTGTTGAACATACAAGATTAAATCAAACTGTTGAAGTGAAACCAACAAAAGTTATTATAGTTGAAGGAATATTAATATTTGAAAATAAAGAACTTTGTGATTTAATGGATATTAAAGTATTTGTAGATACAGATGGTGATGTACGAATAATAAGAAGATTGTTAAGAGATGTTAAGGAAAGAGGAAGAGATTTAGATTCAGTAATAAATCAATATTTAAGCACAGTAAAACCTATGCATGAGGAATTTGTGGATCCTAGTAAGAAAAGAGCAGATATAATAATTCCAGAGGGTGGGGAAAATACTGTTGCATTAAGCATGCTTTTAGAGAGAATAAGAAATTTTATAAATGGGGATTAAGTACATATAGACTATAGAATTTTAATATAAGAATTAAGTATGATTAGTATGTTTTATAAATGTAAAATATATAGTAAAAATAAATAAATTATTAATTTTAGGAGGAGAATATTATGAAGGCTTATGAACGTTTATTAAAATATGTAAAGGTATATACAACATCGGATGAAAGTTCTGAGACACATCCAACAACAAAAAGGCAATTTGATTTAGCTAACATTCTAGTTGAAGAAATGAAAGATATTGGTCTTGAAGAATGCAGAGTTGATGAGCATAGCTATGTGTATGGAGTAATCCCTGCAACAAAAGGTTATGAGAATAAACCAAGTATAGGTTTAATTGCTCATTTAGATACTGCGCCAGCAGCTTGTGGAGAAAATGTAAAGCCACAAATAATTGAAAATTATGATGGTAATGATATTATTTTAAAAGGAAACAATAGTATATTATCACCTGAAAAGTTTCCTCATTTAAAAAATTTAAAAGGAAGAACTTTAATTACAACAGATGGAACCACACTTTTAGGTGCTGACGATAAAGCTGGTATTGCGGAAATACTAACAGCTTGTGAGACTATTCTAAAAGAAAATATTCCTCATGGGAAAATATGTGTTGGATTTACTCCAGATGAAGAAGTAGGTCTTGGAGCTCATTTATTTGATGTGAAAAACTTTGGTGCAGATTTTGCTTATACAATTGATGGTGGGATAGAAGGTGAGATTTCTTATGAAAACTTCAATGCAGCGGCAGCGACAGTAAATATTCATGGAGTATCAGTTCATCCAGGTTCTGCAAAAAATACAATGATAAATGCAACAAATGTTGGGATTGAATTTAATTCAATGTTACCTGCATGTGAAAGACCAGAACATACAGAAGGATACGAAGGCTTTTATTATTTAGAAAGCTTTAATGGAAGTACAGACCATGCAACTTTAAAGTATATTTTAAGAGATCATAATAGTGAAAAATTCGAAAATAAAAAATCTACTATGTTGTTGGTAGAAAAATTATTAAACGAGAAATATGGTGAAGGAACAGTAAAAGTAAATTTAAAAGATCAATATAAAAACATGCTTGAAAATATAAAACCTTGCATGCATTTAATCGATAATGCAACAGATGCGATGAAAGCTTTAAATGTTACACCACTAATAGAACCAATTCGTGGTGGTACTGATGGAGCAACATTAAGTTATATGGGATTGCCTTGTCCAAATCTTGGCACAGGAGGATTTGCGTATCATGGGGAATTTGAACATATAACAGTTGAAGGTATGGATATTTGTACACAAATTATAATTGAGATTTTAAAGAGATATGCAAAATAATAAATAGTAAGTTAAAATATTATTATCTAAAAGTTAAGCCGCATTATTCAAAAAATTGAATTTGCGGCTTAATTTTTAGATTTTATAAGTATCTTTGATGCAAGTTGCATTGGAGAGTAAAGCTTATTTCATAAGATGGAAGTATCATTTATGAATTTTTTTGCTTGTTTCGAAGGTAGTTTTTGTGTATAGCATCTAAGAAAAAATTTGTAATTTCATCATTAATTATATCGCTGAAGTTAGAAGAAGATTTTGTTTGAGGGGCAGCAATATAAGAAGTATGTTTGTTTTCCTTAATTTTCTTTAGAGAATCAAAATTTAATATCTTTGAATTAGTCATAGTAATATTTCCGCCTTTCTTTATATATAGTTGCTTTTATCAACTTATCGTATATGCATTCGTTATAGCTGTGAAAATAGTAACAATTTATATAAAATTTTATTTAATATATAATATTAGTTATTGTTGTTAAATTTATATTGATGATTAATTATATGAATTAAACTTATGAAATATTACATAATGATTTATAGTTAATATGAGGGTATGGTATAATTTTCTTGTAATTATATAAAATAATAAATAGATTGTTTCTTAACTGTTAATTGGATAAAGAGGGGAGCTTTGATAAATGAAAAATAATGCAGCACAAAGAGAATTTAAGAAATACAAAAGTCAGATAAATCAAATAGCAGAAATAGTAGAACATTCAAAAACAGGAGCTCTTATAGAACATGAAAGTTCAATAAGAAAAAAGCTAAGAAAACTTAAGGAATTAGAAAATCAAAGCTTAAAAGATTTTGAGGAAGTCTATGAGAGGTATGAAGAATTATTAGAAGATGTGTCAAAGAAAATGCTTGATAATTATAATAACAATAATAATACAGAATTTGATTTTTATGAAGTAGTACGTGGAAATTATAATAGTTATTTGAATCAAGGACTAATGACAATACTTACAAAATTACATATACCAAAGCTCGTTGCAAAGGAATTTGAAGAAAATTTTCCAGGGAATCCTAAAGATGAATATCTTAAAGCTAGAGGAATGAAGAGAAAATTCTATATACATCTAGGAGATACCAATACAGGTAAAACTTATAATGCACTACAACGCCTTAAAAAGGCTAAAAAGGGTGTTTATTTATCTCCACTTAGAATTTTAGCCTTAGAAAATTTTGAAAGGCTAAATAAAGAAGGAGTCATTTGTGATTTATTGACTGGAGAAGAGGAAATAGTAAATCCTAGTGCTACTCACACTTCATGTACTATAGAAAAAGTGAACTTAAAAGAGCATTATGACATAGCAGTAATAGATGAAATTCAAATGATTAGTGATCCGTTTCGTGGAATGGCATGGAGTAAGGCAGTACTAGGTCTTAAGTGTGATGAAATACATATATGTGGAGCTGCTAATGCAAGATTTATATTAGAAACGATAATAAAGGACTGTAAGGATGATTACGAAATAAAGGAATACACACGAGCTATACCTTTAGAAATTGAATATAAGAATTTTAGTTACAATGATGCTGTGGAGGGAGATGCTATTGTAGTATTTTCTAAAAAAAGAGTGTTAGAAATAGCTCAGGAATATTCAAGCAGAGGTATTAGAACAAGTGTGATTTATGGAGATCTGCCGCCTGAAGTTAGAAAAATGCAGTATGAGCAGTTTATAAACAAAGAAAATAAAATACTAGTAACTACTGATGCAATTGGAATGGGAGTAAATTTACCAATTAGAAGAATAATTTTTATGAGCATAAGAAAATTTGATGGAGAAGAAGTACGGGAATTAACATCTCAGGAAGTAAAGCAGGTTGGAGGACGTGCAGGAAGAATTGGAATTTATGATGTAGGATACATTGCTAGTGTTGGAGGCAATGCGGATGTAATCAAAGCTAAACTTGAAACAGAAGATGAAATTATAAAGCAAGCAGTTATAGGTCCATCAGAAGCCATACTTAAGATTAGAAGTCTGCCTTTAAATGAAAAGCTTGCACTTTGGAGCACTAGAGAGGAGAAATTGGATTACTATAAAAAGATGGATATTAGCGAATATCTTATAATCCTAGATAGAGTAAAGAAATATAAGCTTAGGGAAGAGGTTCAATGGGACTTATTAAAAGTTCCGTTTGATGTAAGCAGAGATGAGTTAATGGATGCATTTTTAAATTATGTAGATGAGCTGTTTATAAATAAGCAGGAAGAATTATTTAAGCCAGAGTGCTTTAAAGGAGGTTTGGACGATTTAGAAATATACTACCAAAAGGTAAACATGTATTATTCATTTTCTAAGATATTTAATTTAAAGTTTGATGCAAAGTGGGTTTATGATGAAAGAATAAGAATAAGTGAAGATATAAATGACATACTATTAAGAATTTAAAAATTTTAAGAAATATAAATACTGATAAGTGTTTTGGCTAATAATTATAATAAATTATTTCAAATTAAGAATTATAAACAACTATTGATACTAGAAATCAATATGTTGTTTTTTTATTTACACCAATGAAAATATTTACATTGAATTGATACTTATAAGATGATAATATAAAGGAAAGAAAAGGAAAACGGGATATAAAATTAGCGACCTAATATATTTTTACAGCTAGTAACAAAATATTGCTAAACTAAGTAATATAAAATTGAAAACTAGTGTATTACATTGGATGAATATAGTGGGATTATTTACTATGTTAATGTGATATGGAGGGGAGTTAATTGGAAAAAGGTATAATAGAAATGGAAGATATCACAAAAAGCTTTTTCATAGGAAAACCTAATCAGTTGGATATTCTAAAAAATATTAATCTCAATGTGAAAAAGGGGGAATTTGTAGCTATTATTGGTGCATCAGGATCTGGAAAGAGTACACTGATGAATATAATAGGAGCTCTTGATAGACAAACTTCAGGAAGATACATTCTGGATGGGATAGATATTAGTCAAATAAGCGACAATAAATTATCTGAAATAAGGAATAAAAAAATAGGATTTGTATTTCAAACCTCAAACTTAATACCTAGGACAGATTCATTAAAAAATGTTGAATTACCAATGCTTTATTATGGATTAGACAGGAAAACAAGAATAGGCAGAGCAAAAGAATTATTAGAACTAGTAGGTATGGAGGATCGATTAAATCATCTTCCAAGCGAATTGTCAGGAGGACAGAAACAAAGAGTTGCAATTGCTAGGGCTCTTGCAAATGATCCAGATATTATACTAGCAGATGAACCAACAGGAGCACTTGATTCTCAAACAGGAAGAATAGTAATGAATATATTTCATAAGATTCATGAAAAACAAGGAAGGACTATAGTGTTAATTACTCATGATAAAGAATTAGCAGATGAAACACAGAGAATAATAACAATAAAAGATGGAAAAATAATAGGTGAATAAGGTAATACCACTAATAACATATACTCTTTAAGTTAAAAATTCATTCCATTATATTAATTATTAGGTGTTATGTTTAGATGTTTTTATGCGTTTTTACATACACCTTATTTTTTATAGGGTTCGTTATATAAGCAATTAGTGTATATTTTATTAATAATTATAGAGATTTATAGTAGCATATTAAGGATAATAATTATATCATTAAGTAATAATTGAAAGAAGATTCATAATTGGAGCTAATATTGTTTATATTATTAAATTTTTTATTAAATTTATAATAAGTATTTATAAACATATAAATTTAAGGTATACTTAATTTGTTTGAGTTTTTTTATAATAATAAGCACTTATACAAAATAATTAAAAAAAGGGGAACGCAAATGAATCAGTTAAATCATGAACTTGGAATAATAGCACTAGAAAGCTGCAAAGAACTAGGTAATGCTATAGACGAGTATATTAGAAAAAGCAGAAATTCTACAGAATCATACTTAATACCAATTGATGAAATTAGATTTTCTAACGGAGAAGGAAAAGTTAAAATTTCAGAAACTGTTAGAGGAAAGGATATTTATATCTTATGTGATGTAGGAAACTACAGCTGTACATATAAAATGTTTGGAATTGAAAATCATAAAGGGCCTGACGAGCATTTTCAAGATATAAAGAGAACTGTTGCCGCAATTAGAGGAAAAGCAGCAAGAATAAGTGTAATAATGCCGCTGCTATATGAATCAAGACAACATAGACGTAAAGGAAGAGAATCTTTAGATTGTGCGTTAGCACTTCAAGAACTTGAAAGATTAGGTGTTGAGGAAATCATTACTTTTGATGTTCACGATCCTAATATTCAAAATGCTGTTCCATTATTGTCTTTTGAAAATATATATCCAACTTATGACATAGTAAAAGGAATACTATCTAATGAAGAGTCATTAGAATTAGATAAAGAAAAATTACTTGTAATAAGTCCAGATACTGGAGCAATGGATAGAGCTATTTATTACTCAAGTGCACTAGGTGTTGATGTTGGTTTATTCTACAAGAGAAGAGATCATTCTACAATAGTTAATGGTAAGAATCCAATCGTTCAACATGAATATATGGGAAGAGATGTTGAAGGGAAAGATGTATTAATTGTTGATGATATGATAGCATCTGGAGAATCAGTTCTTGATATCGCTAAAGAATTAAAGAAGAGAAATGTTAGAAATATATTTGTAGCAGCAACTTTTGCCTTTTTTACAGAAGGATTTGAAAAGTTCAATGAAGCTCATAAAGAAGGATTAATATCAAGAATATATTCTACTAATTTAACATATATACCACAAGATTTAACAGATGTTGAATGGTATAAATCTGTAGATATGTCAGAACTTACAGCTAGAATAATAAATAGATTGAATTATGATAAATCTATTGCAAAATATATGGATGCAACAAGGGTAATACATACTCTATTAAATAAATAAATAAAGTGAATCTAAGTAAGAAAATAAAAATTACATAGTTATAGACCATCAAATTTAATTTTTTATTAAAAAACAACAAGAGTGAAAGTAAAACTCTTGTTGTTTTTTTTGTAAATTGATAAATGAAAAACAGTTAACACCTTAACTGGATAATTGTATATGTAAGATGTTTGATTATAAGGGCTTGATTTATTTAAAGAGGAACGGTAATCATAATCTTAATATTTTTTTAATATATATAGTTAAGATAAATAAATGATATTCAATGGAACAGGTGCTAAAGGAGGATAAGATGAAGAAGAATTATAAAATTGCGGTTGTCGCAACTTTACTATTTTTTATTACGTCAATAATTAATACTTTACCAGCACTAGCGGAACCAAAAGAATTATCAACTGAACAAGCTATACAAAATATACAGGAATGTGACAATAAAATTGAATACAATATGAATAAATTAACTGAATTAAAAGAGCAAATTATTGAAAAAGAGAATGATATAAAAGATAATGAAAAGGAAGTTGAAGCTGCGCAGAAAAAGGTTGATGAAAGAGATGATAAATTGGCAGAGAGATTAAGAGGAATTCAGTTAAACGGAGGAATTGAGGTTACATCTATGCAATATTTAGATGCAGTATTTTCTTCTGGGAACATATTAGATGCTTTGAAGAAGTTTTCATTAGTATCTCAAATTTGTGATAGTGATAAAAAGCTTATATCAGAAGCAAAAGAATCTCAAAAAAGACTAATGGATATACAGGCTGGTATAGAGAAAGAGCATGAGGAGCTACAAAAAAATGAGGAGGATGTCGGAAAACAAATTAAAGAATTAGAAGATCAAAAATTAAACCTTTTAAAATATGTTCATGATAATAATGGAGTGCTAAATTATGATATGAGTATTACTATACCAGTAACTCTATCAGATGATATTACAGGTGAAGCTAGGGCATTAATAGAGGAAGCTGAAAAAAACTTAAAAGTTCCATATTTATGGGGAGGAGATTCACCGAAGGGATTTGACTGCTCTGGGCTTATGCAGTATGTTTTTAAATCACAAGGAATAAATATGCCGAGAATGTCACAAGAACAACAAAGCTTTGCAAAAACTATTAGTATCAATGAAATTAAGCCAGGTGACTTAGTTTTTAATAAGCCATCAGAGTCAACACACGTAGGAATGTATATTGGAGACGGAATGTATATACAGGCACCTCATACAGGAGATGTTGTTAAAATCTCTGGGCTTTTAAACTCAAATATGAAGTACGCAGGAAGAGTGTTAAATTAGATTTTATTACATCAGAATAATTTTAGAGAAGACAGTATAAATCATTACAGATAAGCTTATAGGAATATTAAAAAATATTCTATTAATGCACCTTTAAGGGATAGAGATATAAATGTTTAGATTGGATATGTATTATTTATCAAGAAGTATGTTAATAATAAGTAAAATATTTCATGATTTGATTTAAAGGAAGATTAATACACTCAAAAGTTATGCTACTACAATAATAAAAAAATAAACTAAGCGGGACTAGGATAATGGAGATGATTATTTATTCTGCATCATATGTAAAAAGCAAATAATTAGAATGAGTATGCATAGGTATTGCATTAAAGAATATAACAAGCACAGAGGTATGTCAAATGCAGATATACACATTGCGACATACATTTGCTAAAAGTGAATAATAATAATATTATTTTAGCGTAAGGAAATAGGACAAGTGTCCTTCAATATAAATTAGAAATATTTGAATTTCTTAGTTGTAGACCTCGACAATGAAGTTGATAGATATGATATTTTAGATAAATTCAATATTGATATGATATAAATTAATAAAATCAGATTAGTATTTGAGCAGGAAAAATATGAAAATTAGTTTAACAATTAGGGTTCTATTTTGTAGTATTGTAAAAATACTACAAAATAGAACCCTAATTTAGAAATTTCATTAGTCACAGGATAAAAATATTTACCTGGCCTTAAATTATATATAATTAATTCTTGCTCTTAAGTTAATTATCAGTTTTACATATTATAAAAAAGTTCTTTGAGAAGCTTTTAGCTTTAGATCAGTAATATCTCTAAAGTAATATCTGTCATTATAAGATTTAAAAGTGTCAGAAGCATCATCATATACATAGCTTGTAGGAGCAAAAAGAAAGTTTAAAAAGGATTTACATCTATTGACAAAATGCTTTGAGATATTTAATAAATTTTTTGAAACTAAGTCATGAATAATATTTTTATTAAAATTATAATTAATTAAATCTAATTTTGAAGTTTTATGAGTTCTATAGTTCATAACGATCCCTCCAAATAAAATTTATTTAATAATGCTATTCTTTGTATATTAATAATATAAATCATTTAAACTAAAATTACACTAAGGTAAAAATGATAGTTTGTCAAAAAAAGACACATAGATCTTAAGTTAATTATGAAAATATGTTTGCTTTTGCATTTATAATAAAGAAGGCTTGCTAAAGTTAAATTATTTATAAAAATAGCAGAATTTTCAGAAAAATTATGTGTATAATAATCAATAAAGAAAAAAGTAAGGAGAGGGAAGGATGAATATTTTATTTATGAAGGTTACTTTAAGAGCAGAATGGGTACATTCATTAAAAGAAAAAAGGATGATTATAAGGAGCATAACTCAAAAATTAAAAAATAAGTTTAATGTATCAGTATGTGAGGCAGATGCACAGGATATACATAAGATTATAGTTATTGGAATTGCAGGCATATATGCCAATATAGCGCAATCAGATTCTATTATGGAAAATATTTTGAGATTTATAGAGATTAGTACAGACGCGGAATTAATTGATATTCAAAATGAGAACATAAGAACAAACTAAACTCAGAGCATATATTACTGCTATCTGAATTTAGTAAAACACTACAAAAGTCTGTCATTAAGTTTTCTATTATCATAAGTAAATACATATTTAAAACCTAAGTTTTTTATGAGATCATATGTATAATTTATTTTATCACCAACTCTATTTGAAGTATGAGCGTCAGAGCCTACCGTTAAAATTTCGCCTTTGAGATCTTTGTACATTTGTAATATCTCAAGTTTAGGAAAAAGCAAATTATTACATAAGCCGGAAGTATTCACTTCTATTCCTTTTCCTCTTGAAACTATTGCTTTTAAAATAGAATAGATGTAATCCCTATAGTCGTTTAGGTTGTAAACACCGCCTCCTTTAAAAGCATAACGCTGAATGACATCAAGATGTCCTAACACATCGAAATCTCCAACTTGTACAAATTTTAAGACTTCTTTAAAATAAGTCTCATAAGAATAATTGAGACCATTTTCTAAAATATTTACTCTCAGGCTTTCTCCGTTAAGATTATGTATTGAGCCTATTATAAAATCTAAATTATGTTCTTTGAAAAAATTATCAAACTTTTTTTTATAAAGATGATATTCTCCAATTTCTAATCCCTTTTTTATCTTAATTTTTTTAAAATATTTACTTGAAAGCTTTTTTATTTCATCTTCATAGTCTGCAAAATTAAAAAATTTATAACTTTTATCATTAGGGTCAAAACTGATATGCTCTGTAAGACATATTTCGCTTAGATTCATTGAGATAGCTTTAATTATAATTTCTTCAATAGTCTGACTAGAATCAAAAGAATATTTTGAATGTAAATGATAGTCACTTAAGTATCTCATTTTTTTATTTATAACTCCTCTGGTGTATTTATAGTTGTGGAGAAAGTAATCTAATAAACAACAGAACTTAGATTAAAAAAGGTGATATTTTTTCCACAACTATTAATTCTATTTATTGATTTCTGGATTAATTAAACTTGCTCGGCAATGTAATAAAGTAACTGTTCAGTAGCCTCCCAACCTAAGCATGGGTCTGTAATTGATTTACCATAAATATGTTCATCAATTTTTTGGGAACCTTCTTCTATGTAGCTTTCAATCATAACACCTTTAACTAGTTTTTTAATATCGTTGTTGTAATTTCTACTATAAAGAATTTCTTTTACTATACGAGGTTGCTCTGCAAACTTCTTCATAGAATTAGCATGATTTGAATCTACAATTACTGCTGGGTAAGGAAAATCGTACTCACCATATAATTCTGCAACTCTCATTAAATCTTCATAATGGTAATTTGGAATGTTGTTTCCATGTTTATTTACGGAACCACGCATAATTGCATGTGCATATGGATTTCCAGTTGTGTTTACTTCATTATGCCTGTATAAGAAATTATGCTTAGCATGTGCTGCTTGAATTGAATTAAACATTACTGATATATCACCGCTCGTTGGATTCTTCATACCAACAGGAACATCAATTCCACTAGCAGTTAGTCTATGTTGCTGATTTTCAACACTTCGCGCCCCAACAGCTACATATGTTAATAAATCATCACAGTACATGTAATTCGAAGGATAAAGCATTTCATCGGCAGGAGTAAGATGTGATTCCTCTATTGCACGAATGAACATTTTTCTGATAGAAATTAACCCTTCAAGAATATTAGGTGATTTTTCCGGATCAGGCTGATGAAACATTCCTTTATATCCTTCACCTGTAGTCCTAGGTTTATTTGTGTAAATTCTGGGTACGATAAATAACTTATCTTTTACCTTTTCATTTACTTTGGCAAGTCTGCTTACATAATCACAAACTGAATTTTCATCATCTGCTGAGCAAGGCCCAATGATAACAATGAATTTATCACTATGTCCAGCAAATATTTTTTTAATTTCTTCATCTCTTTCAGTTTTAATTTTCATTAAATCAGCGTTTAGAGGTGTAATAGCTTTTATTTCCTCTGGAGATGGTATTTTCCTTACATTAATAAAACTCATTATAATGCCCCCTTAATAATTTATTTACTCAAGTTAGAAAGTTACGGTTAAGTATATAGAATAAGTATATTGTTTTTTCTACTATATAAAAGAAAAAACATATGTAAAAATCAAATTTGAGTACTTATATAACTATATAATTATTAAAAAATCTAGTCAAGTTAGTATGGATTAAAAATAGAAAAAGTTATAATTATTGATAGATATATTAGAGTGATGGGCGAAGTATTAAGTGTGAGATATAAATAACACATGCAAGCTTGCATTAGAGAGAAAGGAAAAGAGATGAAAATTGGAGAAGGAAATTTTGTTAAACAATTAAGAAAGAAGAATGAGAAGGCCTTAGATTATGTTATTGATAATTATGGATGGATCATTAAATCAATAGTGAAGAGACATCTCTATAATTTATCAAATATTCAAGATGAATGTATTAATGACATACTACTTGGAATTTGGAATAACATTAATAGTTTTGATGAAAATAAAAGTGAATTCAAAAATTGGGTAGCAGGAATATCAAAATTTAAGTCTATTGATTATAAGAGAAAGTATTTAAAAGGATTGAAATATGAAAATATAGATGATTTAAACATAAGTATTTCAGACAATGCACATGAAGATATTATAAAAGATGAGCTGGATGATGAAATCAAGGATATGCTTAATTGCCTAAAAGAAAAAGATAGGGATTTGTTTTATAAATTATATGTTGAGGAAAAGGAAATAGATATTATAACTAAAGAAACAGGTCTCAAAAGAGATGTTATTTATAATAGAATCTCTAGAGGAAAGAAAAAAATAAAAAACTTATTTAAAGTTCTGGAAAGTTGAGGATAGTAATATGAAAAACTATATATATAATATGTTAAATGAAGCGAGTATAGATTTACAAGAGTATAAAGAAGAATATTTTAATGATATAGAAAAGAAAAATATTAAGGATAGATTTAGAAAATCAATTTCAAAAAAGAAATCTTATAAAAGAAATATTATAGCAGCAGGAGTAGTTTTAGCATTAACTGTTACATTCGTGGGAACAAATGTTGGAGTAAAAGCATTAACAATGGCATTGGAAATAGCAGGAGTAGAGGATATCAGTAGTTTTTTAAGAATACAAAATAATCTAGATGATTATAAAACTGTTATAAATAAAGTTATAACTAACAATGGGGTAACAGTACAATTAAACGAAGTCATATTAGATGGAGATGAATTTACGGTTTCATATAATGTGACTTATGATAAAAAACTGAGTGAAATTTATGGTGAAAAACGAAATGAAATTGATGATGCTTGGCATGGGTTTAATGGTATTTCAATAAATGGAAAAGCACTAAATACTGGAGGGGGTGGAAGTAGTAGAAGTATTGATGATTATACAATTCAATCAGTACTGACTTATGATATAGGAGATTTAGGGTTAAGTGGAGATTTGGATATAAAACTCTCATGTTCCCCTGTGGAAGAAACCGGAAATGTTAATAAAAATAGTGATGATTGGGGTTTTGAATTTAAGACTAATGGTGATCAATTAAAAATAGATACTAAGGAAATAGCACTTGATAATAAATTTACTCTTGAAAATGGAACGGAGTTTAGTTTGAAAAAGTACACAAGTAACGCATTAGGTCAAAAAATTTATGCTTCAATATTAAATTTTAAAATGGAACCAATGTATGATGTGAATTTAAAAGGAACTGATGATTTGGGAAATAAAGTTGAATTTTACGCATCTCATAGTGGAAAAGAGAATGCATTATTTAAAATAGAAAATATTAATGGGAATCTAAATGAAAATGCAAAAATGTTGACATTAACACCTTATGCAGCTAAATATCCAGAGCAAAGTGGAAAAATGGATGTAGAATATAAACAAGTAGGAGAGACGTTTACCATAGATTTAACGCAATTAAAATAATGGAAGATATAATTTCAATTGATAAATATATAATAAATTAAATTTTAGGCTATATTATAGGAAATTAAAATAATTAATGAACTTTTTTCTAAATGAATTCATATATTTTATAGGTAGAAATATTTAAGAGGTACTTATGTCAATTTATTTTGATTTTGAAACTATTAATGAGCTTACAGGAGAGAGTTATAATTATTATAGGCAACAAAAAGAATTTACATTAGATGAGTTATCTCAATATAACGGTAGAAATGGCAATCCGGCATATGTGGCTATAGAAGGTATAGTTTACGATGTTAGTAATGAAACGGTGTGGAATGAAAGAAAGAATAAAGGCATTACGGCTGGTGAAGATTTGACTGAACAATTTAATTATTATCATGGTATGGATGAAATTCTTAATAATGCACCTAAGATTGGAGTGTTAACTGATGATAATTACATGAATTCCAGATTCAATTCATATGGAAATAGACTGATAAAACAAAATACATCTAAGTTTAAACCTGATGATTGGATTAGATATATAGATCCATTAGTCAGCTATGCTATGCGTGAAAGCAATCAACAAGGAAGTGCTTCAAGACGAGCATATCAAAAATACATGCTATTAGGTGTACTTGTAGGACTTGGAAAAACACCTCAAGATGCAATTAGACAAGTTCAAGAATGGCAAACAACAGGTGCATCACAAATATTAAAAGGAACCGGAACAACAGGAACAACAGGAACAACAGGAACATCAGGAACAGGAGCAACAGGTGGTGGAGGAACAGGAACAACAGGTACCGGAGGCACTATGGGAACTGGAAGTACAATGGGAACAGGAACAACAACAGGAACCGGAACAACTGGAGGAATCACAGGTGGAACAAGTAGTGGATTCGGAGGCTTTGGAGGGAATATGGGACCTGGTATGGGGAACATCTTTGGAGGTTTCACACCGGGAACAGGAACCGGCAACCCATATGGAGGCAGTACAATAGGAACAGGGACTGGAACAGGAGTATTAGGAGGAGCAGCAGGTGGAGCTGGTGGTGGATTTGGCGGAATAGGCGGAAATGCCGGATCAACTAGTGGAGGAGCAGGCCGTGAAATAGAAACAACGGATGATACAGATAGAAGAGATAGGCTTTATTTTGATTGAATAAAATAATATATATGCTATGAAGGATGTGATTTGTTTTCATATCCTTTAAATTTACATTAATGTAATAAAACATAAGTATTTATATATCTATTAAAATTGGATTTTTGTGATAAAATTATGGAAGAGTTATAGTTTAAGTATATGCTTATTATACTAGTTAAAGGAAAATCAACTATACTAAAATGAGAAAAGAAATTTTATAGAAGGTGAGAAGAATTATGAATTGGATTAAGTCAATAGAAATATATGAACCTTGTAATGAACAGGAAAAGAAAGATAAAGAAATAATATTAAGGTATTCAAAGATATTTAACGATATATTAACTAGGGATAATGAAATTATACATATTACAAGTTCGGGATTTGTAGTAAATAGAAATAGAGATAAGGTTTTAATGATTCATCATAATATATACAATTCTTGGGCATGGACAGGCGGCCATGCTGATGGGGATAATGATTTATTAAATGTTGCAATGCGTGAAGTTAAAGAAGAAACTGGAGTAGAGAATATTAAACCTGTAACTAAAGATATTATTTCAATAGATATATTGACAGTCTTTGGACATATAAAAAATAGCAAATATATAGCATCACATTTGCATGCATCAGTAGCTTACTTAATAGAGGCAGACGAAAAAGATTTACTGAAAGTTAAACCAGATGAAAATAGTGGAGTTAAATGGATTCCAATAAATGAGATAGAATTGTACTCGAGTGAGGAACATATGAAAAAAGTATATAGAAAAATAGTAAATAAGCTTTAAAAGTGTACATTAACATAAGTCATTATATATAAGAAAGACTAAAATCTCATAAAGGGGGAAGTAATGAATACCTTAATAGAAGAAGCATTATGTAATTATAAAATCAGATATCCTCAAGTTGAATTTATAAGACATAATGAGAATGAGATATTTAAAGTCACTGATATGTTGTCGAATAAACAATATATTATTAGAATACACAAATCAAGCAAAAGATTTTCTTCAGACATTTTAAGGGATAATGAAAATTCTTTTAATCTTCATATGAGTGAAATAAACATAATACGTAGTATAAATAAATATACGGATATATGCTCTCAGATTCCAGTAAAAAATAAATATGGTGATTTTATAACAAAACTGAGTGATGGAACCTTAGTGACCATGTTAACTTGGATAAATGGAAAGACTATAGATGAGATAGAATTAACTGATAAAATCTTATTTGAGCTTGGAAAAATGGTTGGCAAGTTCCATAAGTTATCAAAAATTTGGGTTGAGAATGAAAAAATGGATCGTTATTGTTATGATAGGAAATTATTAAAGAAAATATCATTTAAGCTTGTAAGAGGGATAAAATTGAAGTTTATTTCAAATGAGCAGTTTAGAATAATAAAAGATGCTATTGGTAGAATTTATGAGGTTATGGATGAATTGGAACTACGAAAATATTCAAAAGGAATAGTTCACTGTGATCTTGCAAAATCTAATTTAATTGTAAATGAAAATGGACATGTAATTCCAATTGATTTCGGATTAAGCGGTATTAGTTATTATTATATGGATCTAGGTTCCTTGTTTAGTCATTTTAATAAGCCTAATCAACAAAAATGGATAGTTAATGGATATAAAAGTGTTATTAATGAAACAATAGAAATAAAGTACATAGAAGCATTTATGGTGTTTCAAATAATTTTCTTCATATCAACACACATAGAAGATGCAAAAGAATATAAATGGTTTAATACTGCAATAAATAAATGGAGCAGAGATTATTTTATTCCGTTTGCAAAAAAAGAAAAAATTATAGAAAGGAGTGTGTAATGGGATTTAGCTGTTATAATACACATTCCCATTTAAGATAAAATATGAGGTATGTAATAGTTTGTGTAGTAAAGGGAGAAGCAGGAGAATTTAATAATAACTTAAGAAAAGAACTTTTTAAGAAATTCAGTGTAAAATCATCTAAGCTTCCAGCTCATTTTACTATAAAAGCACCTTTTGAATATGATAAAGAAATTACAGATTTAAGTAGAATTATTGAGGAATTTTGTGAGAATGAAAGAGCTAGGGAATTTACAATAGATGGATATGATCATTTTGATGATAGAGTTATTTATATGAAAGTAAACATGTTAAAGGAAACAAAGGAACTCCATGATAGATTAATTGATAAAATGAGTGAAATCTCGTACATTAAATTCGATAAAAAAGATGGAAAAAATAAAGTTGTTCATATAACTTTAGCATCGAAGAAATTAAAGCCAATATATTCTAAGGTATGGGAATATGTTCAGCAATATCCTTGCGAATTCCAATGTTATTTTGATAATATAACAATTTATAAATGGGATGAAGGAAACTGGAAGGTATACCAGGAATTTGTACTTGAAGACAATTAATACATGGGGTTGTAACAGAACTTATAGTATTAATCATGAAAATCTATTTTGTTTTAAGAGTTTATTTAAGGATAAACAAGATAACAAAATAGATTTTTCATTTATTAACAAAACAGTTGATTTGAATTTTTACTGTATATCAGCAATTTTATTTGAGTTAGTTTTAAAAAAGAAAATTCTTGAAGAAATAAAGGCTGTTATAGGAATAATAAGAATAATTCCTACACCGCAGCTTAAGCCTTGAAATACTTCAGAACAAAAGAATTTTTCATTAAAAATAGCTGAAAGAGTATAATTAAGTTCACTAAAGTATATTATTAAGGTCATGAAACTACTTATGTATGCAAAAAGCAATGTATTAGTCATAGTTCCTAAAATATCTTTGCCAATATTCATACCAGATTTAAATAAATTATTTCTTGATATGTGAGGATCATTTTTGTAAAGTTCGTTCATAGAGGAAGATATTGATATGGAAACATCAATAATAGCCCCCAGCAATCCAATTAGTATTTCGCATATAACTAACTTAGAAAAATTTAATTGAACATACAGAGAAAGATATGCAACAGTTTCAGTCTGCTCATTACTAAAGCCTTGTATGTTAGCATTTTGACTCAAGTTATATGTAACAAACATAACTAAAAATATAACAATCATAACAGAAAACAAGGATGAAAGTGTTTTTTTATTAAATCCATTGATACAGAATAAGCTGAAAAAACTAATAAATATAGCACCTATAAAAGTTATCTTAATTGGATCAATTTTGCAGCCTATTAAGATAAGCATAAAAAACAGCGTAAAGAAATTTAATATTAAGGTGAAGAAGGATTTTAATCCTCTTGAACCACCAATAATAGTCATAAGAATTAATAAAGTAATAAGTAGTAAAAGTATTATATTCATAGCCTTATATTTTCTCCAATCATATGTTTTTTTAGAATAAGAATAGAAGTAAATATTGTTATCGGTATACTTAATACAATGCCTATACTTCCAATAAGTGCTCTCATGAATTCTAAAGAAAGATTAATATTAATTATATATGTAATCGGAATTTCATTTCTAAGAAGAAGCAATATAGTTGGGATACTGCCACTTAGATAAGCAAAAACTAATGTATTTGCCATTGTTCCCATAATGTCTTGACCAATTTCTCTTGCGGATTTAATAATAGTTTTTGTGTCTATATTTGGATTTTTGTTATATAATTCGTCTATGGCTGAAGAAATGGATATAGCAATGTCCATTATTCCTCCTAATGTACCTATTACTAATTCGATGAAAAATATTTTTTCAGGTGGATGAGTGAGAAATTCCATTTCCTCAAAGTGAATTCCGTTCCAGTTATTTGAACTTATTATTATTCCTGCAATTAGGAGTGAAATAAAAGTTCCAATTAAAGTTCCAACAATAGCTGATATAGATTTTTTGTTTTTTCCAGACACAATTAGGATAGAAAATATAACAAAAAATAAGCTTGCTATTATGGAAAGCATCATTAAATCGTATCCCATTGAAAATAAACTGATTACAGTAAACAAGATTATGATATTTATAATTACGCTTAGTAAAGATTTAAAACCTTTAAATCCTCCAACTAGCAAAATTAAAGCAATAAATATACTCAATATATATACAAGATATTTGTCTCTCTTTAAGTCAAGTATTTTAGCAGAGGTTATTTCTTTATTATCATTATCTACAATTGATATAAAAACCTCATCATTCACTTTTAAATCTATGTCATTAACTTGTGAAAAGGAGGAGAGATTATTAAGTTCAATGCTTTTGCCTTTATAGGTTCCATTCATTATAATAGCTTTAGCTTTTTGATTTTTAATTGGCTCAATTTTACCATTATCTGTTTCTTTATTTGAGCCATCTTCAACTATTGAAGTGATTTTTGCTATTGGTTTGTTGTATAGAGTATCATTCGTGGATATAAAATAAAGAGCAAATAAAAATATAATTATTAATCCTGCCCCAATATAGAAAAATTTCTTATTAATTTTATTGTTTTTAATATTTTTAAGCTTCCCTATGTATGTATTAAACAATTTTTTCATCATCTTATATAGAGCTCCTTTGTCAGCTTTCTTTGTAGTAAGGTTGTGACATATTACAATATAAGTTTGAATTGTATTCTAGGAAATTATACTATTTTAAACAAATATAATCAATTAAGATTATATTACGATTCTTGTAAATTAAGTTACATTAATGATAAGCCATAGAGGAATTTGCATAATATGATGAATATTCATAAATTTGTAACATTATTGATTGATTATTGTGACAAAGCTGTAACAATAATTTCCTATAATTAAAACGAAGAAAAGATAATACATTTAATTTCTAATAAAGAAGAGTTTGAAAGGCAGGAATTGAGATGAAAAATAAAAGTATTAAAAGTAAAGTTATGACTGGTGTAATTTTAGCAAGTTTAATGGTAGGAGCAAGTACGGGTGTATTTGCGGCAGATTCAACAAGTAATACAAGTAGTACAGGAGTAGTTCAGCATCAAGGGCGAAATAATGGATTTCAAACTAAACTAGATTCATTAGTAAGTGCAGGAACAATAAATTCAGATCAAGAGTCAGCTATTAAAAGTGCTTTAGTTCCACAAGGTGCTTTTAAAGGTGGAGAACATAAGAAGATGTTTGAAAACAAGTTAGCAGGGTTAGTAAGTGCGGGAACAATAACTTCCGATGAACAAACAGCAATAGAAAACGCGTTAACCAATGCAAAAGGAAACTTTAAAACAGTTCTAGATAGTTTAGTAAGTGCAGGAACAATAACATCAGACAAAGAAACAGCAATAGAAACAGCATTGAAACCACAAGGTG
>NZ_LZZL01000016.1:0-80838 GCF_002006495.1 Clostridium sp. BL-8 | reverse complement strand
ATCATTTTACATAAATATGAAAAAAATAAAATAATTTCAATATATATATTTAAATATTTCTGTCTATAATATATAATAAAGATAATCTAAACTACAGGAGGAGATAATGATGAAATTAAGTGCTAGAAATCAGTTTCAAGGAAAAGTTGTTGAAATAAAGGAAGGAGCAGTAAATGCAACAGTAAAAATAGAAGTTACAAAGGATGTAGCTATTTCTTCTACTATTTCTATGGAAGCGGTAAAAGAATTAGGATTAAAAGTAGGATCTGAAGCTACAGCAGTTATTAAAGCTACATCAGTTATGGTAATGGCTTAGGTATAATGTCAATAATTATAGGAAAAAAGCAGTGAAGAATCCTTGAGATAGTGATTTTTCATTGCTTTTTATGTAACATAATTTTATAATGTCAATCTTTTTTGCAGGTATTTAAAAATAAAACAGATTGTCGCTTGAAAATGCTAAAAAAATAGTATCATTTAATGAAAAAGTCATATTCTTTTTCTCAAGTTTATATTCAATTTGAGTTGAAATAGGATTATTGTTATTTTTCATGTACAAGGTATATTCAAAGGGATTCTCTATAATATTATCCACCTGATATGAAAATGTATTACTATTAGTGTTACTGTTGCAAATTTCTATATCATGGGCTCGTATGCATATATATTGAACATTTTCAGGAACTTCATTATTCACTATAAATTCATGGCCCCAATTCTCAGCGTAAATAGTATATTTTCCGATTTTTCTTGCTTTGGAAATATTTTTACATCCTGTTAAATTTGCTTCACAAAGATTTTTGGGATGCTTAAATAAATTTTTTTTATCTCTTTTTTTTAGAGATTTCCCATTTTCATAAACAATAATATCATCGCAGACCCTATAGGCTTCTGCTATATCATGGGTTACAAAAATAACATTACCATTATAATTTTTCAATATGGACATTAATTCTTTTTCTAAATTGTTTCTTAAGTGCTGATCCAATGCAGAAAAAGGCTCATCTAATAGTAGTATATCAGGAGAAATTATTAGTGCTCTAGCTAAGGCAACTCTCTGCTGCTGACCTCCGGATAATTGCCATGGATAACGCTTTTCCAATCCAGAAAGACCTAGTCTTTTAATATAATCTTTACTTAGAGCTTTTTTTTCTGTATCTTTTAGATTAGAAACACCAATCTCAATATTATCTATGATATTCATATTCGGAAATAAAGCATAATTTTGAAATAAGTATCCAACCCTTCTATCTTGAGGAGTTAGATTAATTTTGGCATCAGAATTATAAAATATTTTATTATTAACTACTATTTTGCCTTGAGAAGGAGCTACTAATCCAGCTATTGATTTTAAGGTCATACTTTTTCCTGAACCAGATGCACCTAAAAAGCCTAAAATTCCATTTTCATGCTCAAAATGAACATCTAAATTAAAAGAGGAAAGATGCTTTTCTATATCAATATATAATGACATTGTTATGACCTCCTTCCCATAAGTTTAAGTTGAATCTCTGCCCAATAATTCATTAGTAATATTAAAATTAATGATAAAACAACAATTATAATTACCCAAAGAAGCGCTTTTTCCATATCTCCACCTTCAGCAGCAAAGAATATAGCGAGAGGCATAGTCTGAGTTTTACCAGGAATATTTCCAGCTAACATTAAAGTTGCACCAAATTCACCTATAGCTCTAGCAAAAGATAGAACTAATCCACCTATAATACCGGGCATAGCAAGTGGGATAGAAATTTTATAAAATATTTTAAACTCACTAAGACCAAGAGTCCGAGCAGCAGAAAGAATGTTTATATCTATTTGTTCAAAGGCGGCACGAGTAGTTCTATACATCATTGGAAAAGATACTACGATAGCAGCTATTACTGTAGCACTCCAGCTGAAAATTATAGATGTATTAAAAAGTTCTAATATTTTCCCAATAGGACCATTTTTACCACAAATCAATAACAGAAAAAAACCTACGACAGTTGGTGGGAGAATTAATGGCAAGGTAAACAGTCCATCAATTATTCCTTTAGATTTTCCATTAAAATTTGCCATCCAGTAAGAGATTATAATGCCTAAAAAAAATGTTATTACGGTTGAAAGAATAGCTGTTTCAACAGAAATCCTTAGGGGTGAAAAATCCATATTAAATCCTCCTTACATAAATATAGAATAAAGGCACATTAAAAATATAACCATCTTTGGTTTATAAATTTTATATGTGCCTGAATGTATAAATTAAATTATTATTTTAAGCTAAGCCATAACCATATTTCTCGAAAATCTTTTTACATGTGTCAGTATATAAGAAATCTTCAAAAGCTTTTGCAGCATCTTGATTCTTACTAGCTTTAATTATTCCAACTGGATATGTTATAGGTGAATGCTTATCTTCCGGAACTGTGTCAATAATCTTTGCATCGTTGCTGCTTAAAGCATCGCTTTTATATACAAATCCAATATCAGCATTACCAGAAGTTGCCCAAGCAAGAACCTCTTTTACATCTTTCGCGAAAACGAGTTTTGGAGTTATAGCATCCTTGATACCGAGATTTTGGAAAACTTCATCTGCATATTGTCCGGCAGGAACACTTTTTGGTTCTCCAACAGCAATTTTTTTAACTTTATCGGTATTTAAGTCTGAAAGTCCTGTTAAAGTGGTATCTTTTGGACCAACCATAACTAAATCATTTTTAACTAAGTCTTTTTTAGTATTCTCAAGTAATAAAGATTTGTCATCTAAAGCTTTCATTTGGCTTTGACCTGCTGAAATAAAAATATCGCATGGAGCGCCTTGTTCTATTTGTTGCTGTAAAGAACCAGAAGCACCAAAGTTGACAGTTAAAGTAACATTAGGTTTAACTTTTTGATATTCAGTCTGAATATCACCCATTGCTTCCTTTAAACTTGCAGCTGCAGAAATATTTAATTCTACTGCTGGTTCGCTGGACGAATTACCGCTAGAATTTGTAGTTGGAGCTTTTTGTGCACTGCATGAAATAATTGATACAGATAAAATTAAAGTCATTAACGTTGAAAATATAACTCTTTTTTTCATAAATAAAACCTCACATTTCTTTTAATTATTTTAGTAATGTTTTATTATGTTTAAATTACTTATGATTGCTTTTGCTAATTGTTATAGTTTTTATAATACTAGCATTAATTTTGAAAAATTGCAATACAGAATATAATATAGAGATTTTATTTTCAATAAACTTGACAAAACATGTTCAAATCTCTATATTTATAAATATAGTAATGGAATATTATGTTTTAGCATCTCAAAGGCGAGTGTACAGAAATGTATGAGAGTTTTGAGGTGCTTTTTTTATTTGCTATTTTGCTATGCAAGTTGTTGAGTTTTATGATGAGGAGGAATTGATAATATTGAAATTTGTTACATTTTCAGGTCCTCCATCTGCTGGAAAAACTTCAGTGATTTTAAAAGTCATTGATTGTTTGAAAACGGATGGAAATAAATTTGGTGTGGTAAAATTTGATTGTCTTACAACCTATGATGATATGCTATACAAAAAGGCAGGGGTTGAAACTATGGTAGGGTTATCAGGAAATTTATGCCCAGATCATTTTTATATAAGTAATATTGAAGAGTGTATAAAGCATGGATTAGAAAAGCAGTTGGATTTATTGATAAGTGAAAGTGCAGGTTTATGTAACAGATGTTCTCCGCACATAAAAGATATTTTGGCTGTATGTGTTATTGATATTCTCTCGGGAGTGAATACTCCTAAAAAAATAGGACCTATGCTTAAGTTTGCAGATATAATAGTAATTACAAAAGGAGATATCGTATCACAAGCTGAAAGAGAAGTCTTTGGGTTTATGGTGAGAGAAACAAATCCTAAGGCTAAAATATTATATGTTAATGGACTTACCGGACAAGGCGCATATGAGTTGAGTTTATTTTTAAAAGAAGCAAATTCAATAGAAACCATTGAAGGCAGGAAACTTAGATTTACGATGCCATCAGCTTTATGTTCCTATTGTCTTGGTGAAACAATGATAGGTGAGGACTATCAAACAGGAAATATTAAGAAAATAAATTTTGATAAGAAAAAAAACTATGTTGATAATATTATAAGCAGTGATTTAAGAGAAAAAATTTACAGAAAAAGAGAAAATGATAATAATAATGTTACAGCTATTTCAATCATAGGAGGTCACGATAAAGATGGAAATGTTGAAAAAGTTAATCTTACAATAAATCGTGGAGAAATAATTTGTATAGTTGGGCCTACTGGCTCAGGCAAAAGCAGATTGCTCGAGGATATAGAATGTATTGCAAGTGGAGATACACCAACCGGTAGAATTATAAAAATATTTGGAGGAGGTTTAAATGAAAGGAAATTGGTTGCGCAGCTTTCACAAAATATGAATTTTGTGATGGATGTATCTACTGAAGAGTTTATAAAAATGCATGCTAAAAGTAGAAAAATTGATGAAACAAAAGAGATTACAGATAGAATCATATATCATGCGAATATGCTTGCAGGAGAAAGATTTACAGAAAATACACCTGTAACAGCATTGAGTGGAGGTCAATCTAGAGCTTTAATGATTGCGGACACAGCATTTTTAAGCGTTTCACCTATAGTGCTTATTGATGAGATAGAAAATGCTGGAGTTGATAGAAGTAAGGCTTTAGAGTTGCTGATCAAGGAAGGGAAAATAGTTCTTGTGTCTACTCATGATCCAATCCTGGCGTTGCTTGGACATAAGAGATTAGTAATAAAAAATGGTGCAATAAATAAAATAGTTATAACAAATGCTAAAGAAAAGGAAAATTTAGAAATTATAAAAAAAATCGACAATAAGCTTTTAAAAATTAGAAGCGCTTTACGAAGAGGAGAATTGATAGATTGGAATTTGGATGGATATTTTACATAAAAAATCAAAATGAAAATAATTTATTTAAATTTTGATTGATTTAATAAAAATATTCGAATATTTATGAGAAAATGATTGAAAGAGGGGCTGCTGTTAGTTATAATTATAAAAAAGAAACCACAAAGGAAAGTAATATATTGGTGATTTTAAGGTATAAATATATTTCCGACCATACCATAAAATATATAAGTTACTAATCACTTAGTGGATAAATCACAATGTGAAAAAAACTATGTTTTAGGAGGAGATAAAATGAAATTAAGTGCAAGAAATCAATTATCTGGGAAAGTTGTGGAAATTAACGAAGGAGCTGTGAACGCATCAGTAAAAATAGAAATTGCTAAAGATATCGTTATTTCATCAACTATTTCATTGGATGCTGTAAAAGAACTGAATTTAAAAGTTGGTTCTGAAGCAACCGCTGTAATTAAGGCAACATCAGTGATGGTTATGGCTTAAAAATCAAATTCCAATAGTACGAAAACTAAGGTATTATATTTATAAATATCAAAGCAATATATTTATAAATAATTTAAAGCAAGTACATTATTACAAAAATCATAAAAAAGGGTATCTTGAATTTAATTTTGAGATATTCTTTTTTAAATTATAAATAACTCAAAACAACATGACAAAATATTAAAAATAGTTTGGAAGATAACCTATTATAAATGTTTTGTTGTGTTTTGAACTGTTTTGTATTTATAATATATCACTTGAATTATAAAAATGCAATAGGGAATTAAAAAATAATACAATTTCATCATTTTTGATACAAATTGATTAATTATATATTGGAAAATAGAGAATTTGTATTGCGTATTGTATTGTTTGGCTATGATTGGACAAGAATACAATTGGTGATTTTTGTGTTTCTTTTGGAGTTTTGTGTATAATATAAATATTAAAGGAGGCGTTTACAACGTGAAGACCATGATTGATAAAAATGACTATGATTTTCTAGGATTTTTACCGTGCCCTATTAAGATTCCAATTGAGATTGGATTTAATAATATGATAGATGAATTGAAAAATGCCTGTGAATTTAAATATCTGTTAGAGGGAAATGCTAACTATGAAGTTATGTGGATGGATGAATCATCAAATATTCCAAAGAAAGATGAACTTCCTAAAATAATTATAAGTTCTGGAGTAAATAGTTTTTATAGAAGAGATTTTAGAACTGAAGCTATTAAAGAAAAATATTTTAAAAATATAAACAAAAGGAAAGATGAATTTAAAGAGAATGAATTTGATGATTTAGAGGGAAATTATTATATAATGGCACTAAACTATTTGGTTATGGTAGTAGATTTAAGCAAATTAGATAATAGAGATATTCCTAAATCCTGGAGTGAACTTTTAAACAGTTCTTTCAAAAATGAAGTGGCTATCAGAGGGAAAAAAGGCAAATATTGCGAAACTACCCTATTAGGAATTTATAAAGATTATGGTATGGATGGAATTATGAAGTTAAAAGAGCTTATTGGTTATTCAGGACATCCTGCTGAAATGGTTAAAAATATAGGTAAAGATGTTTTAAACTCTCCAACTATAAGTATCGTCCCTCATTTTTATGCTAACATACTTAAAAATAATAAAAATGCTAAAGTTATATGGCCAGAAGATGGAGCTATAATAAGTCCTGTAACTTTACTTGTTCAAGAGAGCACTCCTGAAAGTATGGAAAAAATAATAGAATATTTTACTGGTGAAGAAGTCAAAAATATATGCAAAAATGCTTTTTTGCCACATCCCGATGACTATTTAAAATATTTAGAAAAACATAACTACAAATTAAACTGGCTAGGCTGGGATTTTATAGCCCAAAATAATGTAAATGAATTAATAATACAATTAAATACAGTTTTGAAAAAATGATTTAGAATAATAGGGAACTTTGATTTGTGTTACAATTCTAAAGAGGAAAATATTATATTTTTACTAGAAATTCTTATTTTTAAGTGTTAGAATGATATATTATTGAAGAAGGAGGGGAGTTCTGTGGAAAAGGAGCAATCCCTAACGGCAATTGAAGTTGCCGAATTACTTAAGATAACTAAAAATACTGTTTATGAATTGGTTAAAAGAGGAGAATTACCTGGTTACAAGGTTGGCAAAAAATTAAGAATAGACAAAAATGACGTTGAAAATTATATAAATAATCAGAAGATGCCTTATAAAAATAATAATCATCAAGTTTTTAGAAATGAAGCTACAAAAGAAGAGCCAATAAATAATGTTATGAAATTTGAAGGCAATAATAGTGATATTATTATATCTGGACAGGATGTAATTTTAGATGTGCTTGCAGAAAGCATAAGAGCAAAGGCAGGAGATATAAGAGTGCTTAGATCTAATACTGGAAGTTACGCTGGTCTTTATGACTTGTATAATGGAAAAATTTCAGCATCCTCAGTACATTTATGGGATGGGGATACAGGTGAATATAATGTAGCTTTTGTTAGAAAGATGCTTCCTGGAATTCCTTGTCTAATAATAAATCTGGCTTATAGAAATGTTGGATTTTATGTGGCTAAAGGAAATCCATATAATATAAATACCTGGAGTGACTTGACTAATCCTAATATAACTATGGTTAATAGAGAAAAAGGTTCAGGAATAAGGATTCTCCTGGATGAAAAATTAAGAGCAGACAATATATCCAATGAACAAATTAATGGGTATAATGTTGAAAAACAATCGCATTTTGCTGTAGCAAGAAGTATAGCCAGAGGTGAAGGAGATGTTGGAATAGGAAATGAAAAAATTGCAAGACAGGTAGAAGGGATTGATTTTGTAAAGCTTCAAGAAGAAAGGTATGATTTGGTTATAAAAGAAGCAGATATGAAATATTCTATATATAAATTGATGTTAAGTACTGTTCAAAGTGAAGAGTTTAGAAGAGAAATGAAAAGTTTGGGAGGATATGATTTAAAAGATATAGGAAAAATACTTGCTAAAACATGAAGAATGTTATAGTATAAAACTACAAATCATTAAATTAGTTTGCAAAGACGCAGTATTTTAACTGTGTCTTTTTTTATTTAAAAATTAAGTTCGAAGGAGTGAGGCAACATGAATGAAATAGGAGCATTTTTAGAAGAAAAGGATGTAATAAGTACTTTTGAAGAGGCAAAATATATTAAAATATTTATGAAGGACAAATATGCCTGGAGAGTTAAAAAAGTTATCTTAATTAATCGAACTAGTGGAAAACGAGGAATCAATGAAATACGCTCAGAGTATCAAAAATTGCTTAGTGAGTTTGAGGAATGTAAAAGTATTATTGTGAAAAAGGCATTTGGAATTCCTTATAGTACATTTTATATGGAAGATTTCAGTATTTGGGAATTGGACGGTAATCCATTAGATTATTTAGATGAAATTGTAGTAAAAGAGTTAGAACAGGAAGAATTAGAGGCAAGAGAAGTAGAAGTTGGCAAAAAAATTAAAGAGGGATATTATCTAATAGATTTGCAGGAATTAGAATTGACAAATCCAGAATTGTCTTCCAAAAAGGCTATAATTCCTTATTGGGAGAAGGAAGATACAGAAAAAATAGAGGTACGCTGTTGTCATGTACCACCTTGGTTAATGGATAGGGAAAATAATGGTGAAATGAAACTAGAAATTATTCAGATTGGACGAAATGATTATAAGGTAATAATTAATAAGAAGTAATTCTTGAGGAAGGGATGATTATTATGGGAAAAATAGAAACTAAGTATGGTACGTTAAATGGAGCTGAGATTGCAGGTTACTATTCTACAGGAGAGCCTGAAACTTATAATTTAGAAGAAAAAAGTGAATTAGAAGTTTTGGGATATAAATTAGTTCCGTTATATGATTTTCCTTATGAAAGAAGAAAGGAATTTCCACCAATGAAAGTTTATAAAAATGGAAATATTAAGAGTATGGCTTTAGATACGTCAACTATTATTAATACTAAATTAGGCAAATTTGAAGTTGAAAAAATCACTTTCTATGAAAGTGGACAAATAAACAGATTATTTATTCTGGATGGAAAATTATCTGGTTATTGGTCTGAAGAAGATGAATATAATTTAGCAAAAGCATACAAATTTAAGTTTGAATTTTCATCTTTTGAGGCTAAGATTATGTCATTGCATTATTATAAAAGTGGTGAATTAAAGAGCTTGACTTTATGGCCTAAAGAAAGAATTGAGCTAAAAATAGGGGAATACAAATTTATGGGCAGAATAGGCTTTTCTTTGTATGAAAATAGCAAGATTAAGTCATGTGAACCCTTTAGGCCGGTGGCAATAAATACACCTATTGGAAAGATAGATGCATATGATATTAATGCAGTTGGAATTCATGGAGATACGAATTCGTTAAAATTCAATGAGGATGGAACTGTTAAAGCGTTAATTACATCTACCAATACTGTAACAGTTTATACAGAAAAAGGTGAAAAGAGTATTTATTCGCCCAAAAAAGTTAGATTATATTCTAATAGTGAAATTTTAGATACAATAACCTTAAGTATAGAATTTGAAGAAAATAAAATCATTATTAATTCTCAATATGAATATGAAATTAAAGGAAATAGATTTGAAATAAAAGAATTTGGTGAAAAACGTATGACGCTCACAGGAGATGTAGTAATCTGATAAGAGATTTTAGCTAAAAATGCAAAAAATATAAGCATTAAACCGTTATCATAAAAAAAAATAAAATTTTATTAAAAAAGTATTTGCAAAAAGTGATATTTGTGATATTATAATTTCAACAACAAAATAGAAATTAAAGCAAAGATAAATAATATTTAAGGCAACGAAGTCTAAGGTTTAGTTCAAGGAAGAGACTAATTCTTAGATTTTTTTTATTACATTATTACATCATATATATTATAAAATAATAATTTTAATGAAGTTTAGGATTATTTCTAATATTTTATATTAATATATTTTATTGTAATATATATATCATATTAAAGGCAAGGGAGTCTATTTGTTATGGCTTAAAATAGTCAAACGAAATAGATTCTTTTTTTTATAGCTAATTATAGTTATAAAATTACAATTATTGATATAATCCCCTGATGGGGTTGTATAATAAAACATTCAAATTTAAAGGAGGAAACTTATATGAGACAAGTAGCTATTTATGGAAAGGGTGGTATAGGAAAATCTACAACCACACAAAATTTAACTTCAGCTTTAGCTGAAATGGGAAAGAAGATAATGATAGTAGGGTGTGATCCTAAGGCGGATTCTACAAGACTAGTTCTCGGAGGTTTAGCACAAAAAACAGTTCTAGATACTTTAAGAGAAGAAGGAGACGAAATCGAATTAGATGCAATCTTGAAAACAGGATATGGAAATATTAGATGCGTTGAATCAGGCGGTCCAGAACCAGGAGTTGGATGTGCAGGTAGAGGTATCATTACTTCAATAGGAATGCTTGAACAATTAGGAGCATATACAGATGATTTAGATTATGTATTCTATGATGTATTAGGAGACGTTGTATGTGGTGGATTTGCAATGCCAATCAGAGAAGGTAAAGCTCAAGAAATATACATCGTTGCTTCTGGAGAAATGATGGCATTATATGCAGCTAACAATATTTCAAAAGGTATTCAAAAATATGCTAAAACTGGTGGAGTAAGATTAGGCGGTATCATTTGTAACAGCAGAAAAGTTGATAAAGAATTAGACTTATTAGAAGCTTTTGCAAAAGAACTTGGAAGCCAACTTATTCACTTTGTACCAAGAGATAATATGGTTCAAAGAGCTGAAATACACAAACAAACAGTTATAGAATTTGATCCAAAAGCAGATCAAGCAGATGAATATAGAACATTAGCTAAGAATATAAATGAGAACAAAATGTTTGTTATTCCAAAACCAATGAAACAAGAGAGATTAGAAGAAATCTTAATGGAATATGGCTTAATGGATATCTAGGATAAAAAATTTGAAATGTATATGTTCAAAATAAATAACATCTAAAAGCAAAATATATAATAAAAGGAGATAGAGAGATATGTATATGATTCGTGCAATAATAAGACCAGAAAAGGTTAGCACTGTACTTTCAGAATTATTGGATGCGGGGTTTCCAGAGGTAACTAAGATGAACGTATATGGAAGAGGTAAACAAAAAGGAATTAAAGTAGGTGAAATTCATTATGATGAATTACCTAAAGAAATGCTTTTAATTGTAGTTAAAGATGAAGATAAAGATGATGTTATAAAAGTTATAATGAGAAATTCTAGAACAGGAGAAAAAGGTGCTTTTGGTGATGGTAAAATCTTTGTTTCACCAGTTGAAGAAGCATACACTGTAAGTAGCGGGAAAGCATTATTATAAAATTAGGAGGAGTAGCTTTATGAAAGAAGTTATGTGTATTATTCGTTTGAATAAAGTTAATAAAACTAAAGAAGCACTTGCTGAAGCTGGTTTCCCATCAATTACTTGCAGAAAAGTACTTGGAAGAGGTAAAAAATCTATAGATAAGGCTTTAGTTGAAGCTTATATGGAAGCTGGGGAAATACCACCAACACCATATGGAGAAAACTTATCAGAAAGAGGAAGATTAATTCCTAAGAGATTTATTACATTAGTAGTAAAAGATGAAGAAGTAAAAACAGTAATAGATACAGTAATTGATATTAATTCGACTGGAACTCCAGGAGATGGGAAGATATTTGTAATACCAGTTGAAGAAGTATACAGAGTAAGAGACGGACAAGCGGGCGATGAAGCCATCTAATATATGGAGGTGAAAAAATGAGTAAAGTAGATAGCGTTTTAGACAAATATAGTGCAAAAGTCTACAAAAATAGAAAAAAACATATGCTTGAACTTGAAGAAGAAACACAAGAGATAGATGCAAATAGAAGAACTATACCAGGAATTATGACACATAGAGGATGTTGTTATGCAGGATGTAAAGGAGTTGTTCTTGGACCATTAAAGGATATTGTAGTTTTAACTCATGGACCAATAGGATGTGGATATTATTCATGGGGAACAAGAAGAAATAAGGCTTTACCACAAAAAGGTGATGGAAGCTTCATTCAATATTGTTTTAGTACAAATTTAGGTGAAAGTGATATAGTATTCGGCGGAGAAAAGAAATTAAAACAAGCAATTAAGGAAATTGTAGATATATTTAATCCAAAAGCAATATTTATATGTGCAACATGTCCAGTTGGATTAATTGGAGATGACCTTCCAGCTGTTGCAGAAGAAACAAAAAAATTATATGGAATTGATTGTATATCATTCCCTTGCGAAGGATATAAAGGTGTGTCACAATCAGCTGGTCACCATATTGCAAATAACAAACTTATTAAATCAGTAATAGGTACTCAAGAATACAAAACAAACAAACATAGTGTCAATATTCTTGGAGAATATAACATAGGTGGTGACGCTTGGGAAATAGAAAGAATTCTTGATAAAATAGGCTATGAAGTAATATCTGTCATGACTGGTGATTGTAGTATTGACGATTTACGTAAAGCTCATTGTGCAGAATTAAATCTAGTTCAGTGTCACCGTTCAATTAATTATATAGCAGAAATGATGAAAATTCAATATGGAACTGCATGGATAAAAGTTGATTTTATAGGTGTTGATTGTACAGTAAGAACTTTAAGAGATATGGCTAAATTCTTCAATGATCCAGAAATAACAGCTAAAACTGAACAAGTAATAGCAGAAGAACTTGAAGAACTTAAAGAACCTATGGAGTATTATAGAAGCAAGCTTACTGGAAAAACTGCAGGTTTATATGTGGGTGGATCAAGGTCTCACCATTATCAAATGTTATTAAATGATTTAGGCGTAGAAACATTAATTGCAGGTTTTGAATTTGCTCATAGAGATGACTATGAAGGTAGAGAAGTTATACCAACTATAGTTGAAGATGCAGATTTAAAGAACATTGAAGTATTAGAAGTAGAAAAGATTGCTGATAAATACAGACCAGTAAAAACTGACGAGGAATTAGAAGAATTAAAGAAAGAAATAACTAACTTAGAATATTATCCAGGTATGATGAAAGATATGAAGAAAGGTACAATTGTAGTTGATGATTTAAATGAATTTGAAACTGAAGAATTCATTAAACAATTAAAAGTTGATATGTTCTTTTCTGGTATCAAGGATAAATATATCATTCAAAAAGGTGGCGTATTATCAAGACAATTGCACTCTTATGATTATAGCGGACCTTATGCAGGATTTAGAGGTGCTGTAAACTTTGGTAGAGATTTAACTATGAGTTTATATACACCAGCATGGGGATACACTGTGGCTCCATGGAAAACAGAATCAATTTTAGAAGGAACATTTGGAGGTGAGGTATAATGTTAGATTTAACTCCTAAAGAAATTAAGAAAAGAGAAGCTATTACTATTAATCCTAGTAAAACATGTCAACCTGTTGGTGCTATGTATGCAGCTCTTGGAGTTCATGGATGTATGCCACACAGTCATGGATCACAAGGATGTTGTTCATACCACAGAACAGTCTTATCTAGACATTTTAAGGAGCCAGCTATAGCAACGAGTTCATCATTTAGTGAAGGTGCCTGCGTATTTGGTGGTGGTAGTAATATTAAAACTGCTGTAAAAAATATCTTTGATATGTATGATCCAGAAATAATTGCTGTTCACACTACATGTTTATCGGAAACTATAGGTGATGACTTAAAAGGCTTTATTGAGGATATAGATATTCCAGAAGGAAAATACGTGTTACATGCAAATACCCCAAGTTATGTTGGATCACATATTACTGGATTTTCTAATATGGTTTCAGGTTTCATTAAAGGTTTATCTAAAACAACTGGAGTGAAAAATGGAAAAATGTGCGTAATACCTGGATTTGTCAATCCTGGTGATATGCGTGAAGTAAAGAGATTGTTAAAACTTATGGGTGTAGATTTTACAATGTTACCAGATACAAGTGGAGTTTTAGATGCTCCAATGACTGGAAAATATGATATGTATCCAAAGGGTGGTACAAAGATTCAAGATATTATTGAATTAGGTGACTGTGAAAAAACATTAGCCCTTGGAAGCTTTGCTTCTGAAGCAGGTGCATCTACACTTGAAAAATTATATAAAGTTCCTTATACAACTTTAAAAATGCCAATAGGTGTTGGTGCTACAGATGATTTAATTATGGAATTAAGCAAGTTTAGCAAGCAAGAAGTTCCATATGAAATCGAAGAAGAAAGAGGACAATTAGTTGATATAATGATTGACTCTCATGCATATTATGATAAGAAAAAAGTGGCTTTATATGGAGATCCAGATGTACTAATTGCTTTATCTAAATTCTTGCTAGAACTTGGAATGATTCCTAAGTATGTAATTACAGGAACTCCATCTAATGTATTTGAAAAGCAAATGAAAGAATTATTTGATGAATTTGGTGTTGAAGGCTGTATTGCAAAACAAGATACTGATCTTTTTGAATTACATCAATTAATAAAGAATGAATCAGTAGATTTATTAATGGGTGGAACTCATGGTAAATATATAGCAAAAGCTGAAGACATTCCATTAGTTAGAATTGGTTTCCCTGTATTAGACAGATACGTTCATTCTTATATGCCAACATTTGGATACAGAGGTGCTATGAGATTACTAGAATTAATGCTTGGTGCATTAATGGACAGACAGGATAGAGATTCTAAGGATGAAGATTTTGAATTAGTAATGTAAATTAAAATCTAAAGGTGTGCAAAATAATATAAGTATTAACCAAAATAATACCCCTCAAATACAAGATATGTGTTGTTATAAATAAACTCAATGATGAGCAATTGTATATGTTAAAGCATAGCAATTGCTCATTTTTTCTATAAAAAAATGTAATTTTTTTAAAGATAATAAAAAATAATTATTTAAAGAAATAAGGTAAAGCAAGTTAATAGTTAAGAGTTAACAATTAACGAAAAATGCCTGAATATATAATATTTTTAATGTTAGCTGTTCGTTGTTAACTGTTAATTTTCAGGTTTTATTAAACTCTAAGCTTTTTAAATAGCATAAAATTTCAAGAGTTTAATTTTACATTTATGAAAGGTGGTGCAAACTTTATGGAAAAGAGAATAAGTAATTCGCTTCTTGAAGAAAGAGAAGATTTTGTTTGCTTTAAGGAAGGCAATAATAAAAATTCTATGAAGTGCGATGGAAATAGTGTTTCAGGTTCAGTCAGCCAAAGAGCTTGTGTTTATTGCGGTGCAAGAGTAGTTTTGAATCCAATAACTGATGCATATCACATAGTTCATGGACCAATAGGGTGTGCAAGCTATACTTGGGATATAAGAGGAAGTCTTTCAAGTGGTGAAGATTTATATAGAAATAGTTTTTCAACAGATTTAAGTGAGCAGGATGTTATTTTTGGTGGAGAAAAGAAACTAACTGCTGCAATTGAAGGGATAATGGAAAAGCATAATCCGAAATTAATCTTTGTTTATGCTACCTGCATCGTTGGAGTAATAGGTGATGATATTAAAGCTGTTTGCAAAATAGCTGAGCAAAAGTATAAAGTACCAGTTATACCTGTAATGGCACCAGGCTTTTCAGGAAACAAATCTAAAGGTTATAAAATGGCATGCAATGCACTAATGAATTTGTTTTCAAGAAATATATTACCTAAAGAAAAAGGAATAAATATGCTTGGGGATTTTAATTTGGCAGGAGAGATTTGGATTGTAAAAGAGTATCTGCGCAAGATGGGCGTTAAAGTAATATCAACTATTACTGGAGATGCAAGCTATGATAAATTAATTAAATCCAGCAGTGCAAGCTTTAATGTAGTCCAATGTGCAGGTTCCATGACATATTTAGCAAAAAGAATGGAAATGGAAATGGAAATTCCATTCGTTAAGATTAGTTTTGTTGGTTTAGAAGATACTAAAAATTCTCTGATCAGAATAGCAAGTCTTTTTAATGATGAGGAAATGATGGCAAGGACTAAAGCTTTAGTTAAAGAGGAAGAAGAAAAGATAATGCCTATTTTAAATAAATATAAAGAAAATTTAAAAGGCAAAAAGGCTGCTATATATGTAGGTGGAGGTTTTAAAGCTATATCTTTGATAAAACAATTTAATGAACTTGGAATAGACACAGTAATGGTTGGAACACAAACTGGAAAGGAAGAAGATTATGAGATTATAAATTCCTTGGTTAATGAAGGAACTGTAATTTTAGATGACGCAAATCCTTATGAATTGGAAAAATTTATGATTGAACAGGATGTTGATATTTTAGTAGGAGGAGTAAAGGAAAGGCCTCTTGCTTATAAATTAGGAGTAGCATTTTGCGATCATAATCATGAAAGAAAGCACCCTCTTGGTGGCTTTATCGGAGCAGTAAATTTTGCTAAAGAGATAAATCTTTCAATAAACAGTCCTGTATGGAAATATGTAAAGGAGAGTGAAGATAATGAAGACAGCTAAAGAAAGTTTTGTAAATCTAACTGTTAACCCATGTAAGATGTGTATGCCTATGGGAGTTGCTACAGCACTTTATGGAATTAAAAATTGTATGACGATTTTACATGGTTCACAAGGCTGCAGCACATATATTAGAAGACATATGGCAACTCATTTTAATGAACCTGTAGATATTGCCTCATCTTCACTGACAGAAGAAGGTACTGTGTATGGAGGGGAAAATAACTTAATTAAGGGTGTAGAAAACTTAATTAAACTATATAATCCAGAGGTAATAGGAATAGGGACAACTTGTCTTGCTGAAACCATTGGAGAAGATGTAAAAAGGTTATCTAAGATATTTTATGAAAAACATCCTGAAAGTAAGATTAAATTAATACCAATACAATCTCCAGGATATGGAGGAACTCAATATGGTGGATATTTTACAGCATTAAGAGCGGTAGTTGAAAATACAGAAATGGATAGTACTAAGAATCAAAAAGTGAACGTGGTTACTGGACCAATAAGTAGTGCAGATACTAGATATTTAAAGACAATGCTAGAGGATTTTAATATAGATTATATATTACTTCCAGATATATCTGAAAACTTAGATGGCGTTCATAGTAAAAAGTATAATAGACTGCCAAGTAATGGAACCAGTATAGACGAAATCAAACATATGGGAGGCGCCAAAGCTACAATAGAACTGTCTACATTTATAAAGGAAGAATATTCTGTTGGAAGTTACTTAGAGAAAGCTTTTGGAGTAAAAAATCATAGAATCAACGTGCCTAGAGGTCTTAGAGATACTGATAATTTCTTAAAAGTATTAGCTGAAATTTCTGGAAAAGAAATTCCAGAAAAGTATATAAAAGAACGAGGACGATATTTAGATGCTATGATTGATTCTCATAAATATAATGCAGAAGTGAGAATAGCTATATTTGGAGAACCAGATTTTGTTTATTCTTGTGCAAGATTAGCAGTGGAAAATGGATCAGTTCCAGCTTTAATTGCAACAGCAGATGTATGCCCAGGACTTGAAAAAAGTTTGAGAAAAGAAGTTGATGAACTTTCTGATAACCTATTTGCAGAAAAATGTACAATTTTAGATAAAGCAGACTTTAAAGATATAGAAAATTATGTACTAAATAACGATGTAAATGTCATGCTCGGAAGCTCTGATGGAAGGAGAATAGAAGAGAAACATAAGGTGCCGTTAGTAAGGGCATCATTCCCAATACATGACAGAGTTGGCGGACAGAGAATATTATCCATTGGATATGAAGGTTCTCTTGATTTAAGCGATAAAATTGCAAATGTTATGCTAGCTAAAACAGAATCAACGTTTAGAGAAGATTTATATAATGAATATTATAAAGAAGAAAAAAACATAGAACTAACTGCAAAAAGTGAAGAGTTAGAACTTAAGGGGGAGAAAAAAGTGGAATTTAAAGTTGTAGATAGAAATGTAGTAGAAGAGAAGACTAAGACCCATCCTTGTTTTAGCTGTTCATCAGCTCATAAGTATGCAAGAATGCATCTTCCAATAGCTCCAAAATGTAATATAAGTTGTAATTACTGTTTAAGAAAATTTGATTGTGTCAATGAAAGCAGACCAGGAGTTACAACAGAAGTACTATCGCCAGAAGAGGCATTTGCAAAATATAAGTTAGTAAAATCTAAAATGGATAATCTAAAGGTTGTCGGAATAGCAGGTCCAGGTGATGCACTTGCAAATTTTGATAATGTTAAAAAGACTCTTGAACTTATAAGAGAACATGATCCAGAAGTTACTTTCTGCTTATCAACAAATGGTTTAATGCTTCCATTCTATGCTCAAGAGTTAATTGATTTAGGAGTAAGCCATGTAACAATAACTATGAATGCTATTGATCCTAAAATAACTGCTAAGGTATATAAATTCGTAGATTATTTAGGGGTTACATATACAGGGGAAGAAGGAGCACAAATTCTTTTAAACAATCAATTGTCTGGTCTTAAATATTTAGCTGACAGAGGTATAATGTGTAAGGTTAATATAGTAATGCTTAAAGGAATTAATGATAAGCATATAGAGGAAGTTGTTAAGAAAGTTAAAACATTAGGTGCTAGAATTACAAATATAATGCAAATGATACCTGTAAAGGGGAGTGTGTTTGAAAACATGCCTCTTACAAGCAATAAAGAAATAATGGATTTAAGAAATAAATGCGGTGAACATTTAGAACAGATGTATCATTGCAAGCAATGCAGAGCTGATGCTATTGGGCTACTTGGTGATGATCAATCTCAAAAATTTAATAGGCCTCAAGTTAAGGATATAGAGGAAAAAACTCTTAGATTTGCAATAGCTTCAAAGAGTGGAGTTGGAGTAGATATGCATTTTGGACATGCAACAGAATTCCTTATTTATGAATATAAAAACGGAGATGCCAAATATGTTGAAAAAAGAGATGTAGATAAGTTCTGCAATGGTAAGGAAGTATGTGAAGAGGAAGAAGATAAATTTACTAAACTCTCCAAAGTAGTTAATGATTGTGCAGGAGTTATATGCCTTAGGATTGGGGATGAACCTAAAAAGAAATTCAAAAATATGGGCATAGAAGTGTTTATGACCTGTGAAACTATCGAAACTGCAGTTGTAAAAGCTGCTGAAGCTATTCTAAAGGGGACTGAGGTTAAGGAGATGCTTAGTTCACTTAGTAGCTAGCAGGTGTAAAAGTTGTACAAAAGTTTATTGGAAAGGTTGAATGAGGGGATTTAATAAATCAATTTATATAATTTAAAGTATTGAAAGAGGAATTGAATGAATATAATGTTATTCAATTCTTTTTTTGTGTTGCAAATACTAACAGTAATAAAATCTGCATAGTGAAATATAATGGTTTTACTTAAAAAGTTGGATTTAAATATCCATAAGAAAAAGTACTTGACAAATAAATAAATAGATTATAATATATTATATAATAAACGAAACTAAACGAAACCAAACAAAACTTAATTAAAAGCTATATGAAATTATAGAATATTATAGTTTATGTTTGGTTAGGAATTATAATCTCAATGTTGAGCACTATTTAAAAAGAAAAATTTCTTTTTAAATAGTGCTTTTTATTTTAAAACTAATAAGGATATGATAAATAGCTTTAATACTATGTTTATAAATGATAATTTTAATGTCAGCAGGATGCAATAAAACTGTGGATTTAAATGAAATAAAATATAGTGAAATTTAAAATGGGAGGGATTATTAATGAAAGAAAATAAAAAAAAATTATTAAAAAAATTATCGTGGCTATTAATAAAAGCATTTTATCCTGATCAGTTTACAGATTTAGATCCGGAAAAAGATTTAGAGGTGTTCTATAATTTTTATTTATAAGAATATTTAAAAAATAATGTAAAATTAGCCTACAAAACAAAATGATAATACATAAAAACTGATTATGAGAAATATATTATAAATTAAGAATTTTAAGAAGTTAAATATATTTTATAATATAACTCACTGTTGAGTGCTAAAAAAGATATAAATTATTTTTATTAGTGCTTTTTTTATTTAAAAATATGGATTTGGACAGATAAAGATCATTGATATTTTAGAAAGTGGTGATAACATGTATGCAAATCTAAGAGAGTTTTATAAAAATAGTTATCTTTATGATAGAATTCCATATATCCATGAGTTCACACCAAGTGGAAAGGTCTCTGGAGCTATATTTGCAATTTCAACAATTAGAAACGCAATCCCAATTTTACATGGATCTAGTGGATGTGGATTTCATTACAGATATGTTTGTAGAAGGAGCTGGAAGCCGGCATATAATCTAAAATGTACAGGATTAAAAGAGAAAGATATTATAATGGGAGGTAGTGAAAAATTAAAGAAAACAATTCTTGAAACAGTGAAAAAATATAATCCATCCTTAATTGGAATAATTCCAGCATCTTCTGTTGACGTGACTAATGATGATATAGAGGGAGTTGTTAGAGAAATACAGCCTCAAATTAATTGTAAGCTAATATATGTAAAATCAAAAAAGATTTCTCATGCTGATAAAAGAAGTAATGCACGAAAAAGCATCTGTGAAAATAATAAAAAAATAGATGACGGCAATTTAAAAAGCTGTGGATTTTCGGAAGCGATGGAAGCAATAGTACAAAAGGTAATGAAACCTCAAAAAGTAGATGATAATCTAATAAATATATGCGGTTTTTATTGGGGAACAAATGAAAATCCTATTGTAAATGGCATGAAAAAAGAATTCGAGAAGATGGGAATAAAAATAAATACATTTATACCAAACTGCTCTGTTCAAGAACTAGAAACAGCTCCTAGAGCAGCACTCAATATAATAACTAGTCGTGTTAAATGGGTAATAAAAATGAAAGAATTATATGGAACTGAATTTATGATAGTAAGAAATGAAGACTATGGCTATAGTGGTTTAGATGGAATTGAAGAATTTTATCTTGATGTAGCTAAGAAAATTGGATCATATAAGAAATTAAATAAGTACTTAAATAAGAGAAAAATTGATATCGAAGATAAACTAAAAAATCAATTGCTTCAATTAAGCAAATATACTTGTGTTATATATTGTGAGGATTTTAGAAACATATGTAAATTAATAAACTTCTATGGTTATGTATTAAAACTGAAAATAAAATATATAGCTGTTACAGTAAAACAAAATAGGTATATGAGTTTGTTTTCTGAAAATCAATTATTTGAGATGGCAAAAGAGAATATAATAGATAGTTTAAGCAAATTAGATTATGAGGTACCTTGGAAAATTAATTTCAATAATGATGAAATGATCACATTAGAAGAGGATTCAGATATATACATTGGAGATATGTGTGATAAAAGCTCCAAATATATTAATCCGCCAGCATTTATCCCATTAGATTTTGATAATTATGAAAAATTTATTCTTCATTATATAGATATATTAAATAGAACTGTATCGAATGAAAATACAGGGTCCTATTTAGAAAATTCTGGAGATATGGATATTAATGAAGAGGTAAGTAGAAAAATGTGGGATATTCTCTGGTTACAGAGAGGAGGGAAAAAATATGAATTGTGATAGTGAATGTAGGTTATTCGGAGCATACAGGGTGGTTATAAGCATTAAAGATTCCGTGATCTTGATCCATTCAACAGTTGGTTGTAATTGGGGAACATTAGCATTTCATATAACATCAAAAATAAATGATATAAGACAAACATCTACAGTAATCTATGAAGAGGAAATAATAAATGGAGGAGAAAAAATTTTAGAAGAGTCTTTAGAAAATACAGTAAAACTTTATGAGGCAAAAGTCATTTATGTAATAACTGGATGTATACCTGAAATAATAAATGATGATGCAGGGGAAGTCATTAACAAATATAAGAGGAAAAATAATTTAGATAATATTTTCTTGTTAAATGAACCTGGATTTAATGATTCAGGAATAAGAGGTATGGAGAGTGCCTTTAAACTATTAATTAATGAAATGACTCCAAAAGAAATTATTGAAAATTCAATTAATCTAATTGGTTTTCTCTCAGATGATTATAAGGTTGATTCTGATTTAATTAATATTGAAAATATGCTGAAAGATTGTGTATATATTAATTCCATTTTTCCTTATGATTGCTATCAGAACATTATGAAAGTACCGTCAGCAATGTTAAATGTTGTACTAGATGGATTTGAGTTTGTTGGAGAAATGTTAAAAGAAAAATTTGGAACCCCATATATCACTGTTAGTTATCCATATGGAGTAGTAGGCAGTAGAAATCTTATTAATAAAATATTGGAATCATTATCAACTGAAATACCAAAGAGTTTTTATGAAAAGGAGACTATAGCATTAGAATTAATAAATAAGCTCCATTCATTTATAGACGCTTTTAGGGGGATGCCAGTAGCTGTTTTAGGAGACAAGGCAAGAATATATGGTATGAAGAGATTTTTGGAAATTGAACTAGGAATGGTTGTAGAGGTTTTAATTGATACTGAACGAAAGAAAGACAAGGAGATAATGCGTGATGATGTTGTAGAATCAAACTCAGTAATGATTTTTGGATCATCTCTTGATAGAGGGGTAGCTGATGAATTGGATATTCCTTTCCTGCAATATACTTACCCGGTATTTGATAAAATAAGTATAAGTAAAAGCAGTTATGCAGGGGTCGATGGTGTGATATTTTTGATTGAAGATATATTGAATTTGACGTACTTTTATATGCTTAATTCTAATTAGTCTGGAGGGAAGATTTTATGGATATAAATTCAAATTCTAAAGAGCTTATTGTTGAAAAGTCACAAAATTATAAGTTGGTTATTTTTCGAAAGGTAATAGCTTTGATAGTTTTAGCATTACTTGTATTAAGCAGCTTTGTAATTGATTTATCAACTGGACCAGCAATATTAAATATTTTTGATGTAATTACTTCACTAACTAATCCTGAGTCACTAAGTAAAAAAGTAAACATAATTGTTAGGGTAATGAGATTACCAATAGCAACAATGGCACTACTCGCTGGTGCAGGCTTAGCAGTTGCAGGCATGGAAATGCAGACTATACTTAATAATAATCTCGCTAGTCCTTATACTTTGGGAATATCCGCGGCTGCATCGTTTGGAGCATCTTTGTCATTGATCTTTGGATATGGATTTTTACCGAAATCTATGAGTAATTATGCCACTCCTATATTTGCCTTTGCTTTCTCATTAATATCCTCTTTTTTTATTTATTCTGTGGGAAAAGCAAAAAAGGATAGAGGAACAATAATTTTAGCTGGGATTGCTATAAGTTTTATGTTTACAGCATTAAATTCCATTCTTACGTATTTTGTACCAGATGAAATTTTAAGAGGTATAACTAATTGGGCACAGGGTTCGATTTTAGGAGCAACATGGGAACAAGATACCATAGTTTTTGTAGTACTTGCAATTGTGACACCAATTCTATTTAGAGAATCATGGAGACTTACATCATTATGTATGGGAGAAAACACTGCAACTGCATTGGGAATTGATGTAGAAAAGTTAAGAACAAAGGTTTTAATATTATCTTCTGTAATAACTTCCATTTCGGTTTGCTTTGTTGGAACTATAGGTTTTATTGGACTTGTTTCACCTTATATAGCAAAGTCTTTGGTAGGAGAAGAACAAAGATTTTTCATTCCAGCATCAATGCTCACTGGAGCATTGATGTTATCTACTTCTTCAGTCCTAAGCAAGGTAGCTATAGCTGGGGTACAGATTCCATTAGGAATAATTACTTCAATTATTGGTATTCCATTTTTATTGGTACTTATTTTAAAACAAGGTAGGTGAGAAGAAAATGACACTTAAAATACAAAATATTAGTTATAAACATTCTTCTAAATTTTCTTTAAATAACATTAATTTGGCTTTTGATAATAATGTAACAGCCATTATTGGTCCAAATGGTTCAGGAAAATCTACACTTATTAAATGTATTGTAAACATATATAAATGTGATGGAGAGATGTATTATCAAGGAGAAAAACTTAACAAGCAGAAAAAAGAGTTCATTAAGCAAAAGGTAGGTTATTTGCCACAAACATCGCAAAATGATGCATCAATAACTGTCTTTGAAGCTGTACTTTTAGGGCTTATGAATACATTGACTCTTAAGGTTAATAAAAAGCAAGAACAAAAGGTAAATGATATTTTAGATGCCTTTGAATTACAACACTTAGCAAAAAATAAAATTAACGAATTAAGTGGTGGGCAGCTACAAATGGTGTTGTTGGCTCAATCAATAATAAAAGAACCAGAGGTTTTAATTTTAGATGAACCATTAAATAATCTAGATATACATCGCCAATTCTCTTTGCTTAATACAATATCAAATTTAGCATATGAGAAAAAAATGATTGTGATAATTGTAATGCACGATATTAATCTCGCATCCAGATATGCTGATAATATTGTCGTCATGAAGGAAGGAAAGGTCTATTCTCATGGAACACCTGAAAAAGTATTAACAAAAGAAATGGTAAGGGAAATTTATAAGATTGATAGTGAAATATATGTAAATAAACAAGGTAAACAAGTTATAGAATTTGTAGATATTTTTGCTGAAACTGATAAATATAAATTAGTATCTCAAATTTAATTAATCATATACGTAAGGGGGAATAACAATGAAGCAAATACATATTAAAAGAAAAGTTTTAAAGCTATTATTTATTTTGGTTATGCTAGTATCATTAATTGGATGTAATACAGCAGAAAAAAATAACGAAGCAGTATCGCATTCTACTGCTGTGTTTACAGATATGCTTGGTAGGGAAGTGAAGTTGTCTACTAATATTCAGCGTATTGCTCTAGTTAGAACAATGGATATCTATATGCTTTCTTCAATTTTAGGTAAAGAACTAGATACAAAATTAGTGGCTGTAGGTCAAAGTTTTAAAAGTAGCGATATTGATGGATATAATATGTTTTCCAAAGTGTATAAAAATCTTGATAATATGAAGGAACTTGGAAGTGTTTATGATGATGCAATAAATGTGGAAGCTGTAGTAGATCTAAATCCAGATATAATTATTGTTGATAAACAATTCTTCAATAAAAATTGCATACAAAAAATGGTTTCTGCAGGATTGCCGGTTGTTTTTATGGATAATAATTCTGATCCTTTTTATGGACCCTTAAAGAGCATGCAAATGGTAGGGAAAATGCTTGGTAAAGAATCAAAAGCTGATGAAATGTTTAATTATGCTAAAGGAAAAACTGATACTGTACTAGAAAGAGTTCAAAAGGTCGTTTCAAGTGGAGGTAAAAAGCCAATATTGTATTGGGAATGTGGCAATGTAGCTCCAGATAAGGTTGGTCAGACAGATGGTGATGTAAAAACTAGCTGGGGCTATGTTTGGGACAAACTTGGTGCAGATAGTATCAGTATAGGGGTTACAGGTCAACCATTAAATGCTGAAAAGATACTTGCCTCAAATCCAGATATCATTATCATAGGCGGAGCTAATTGGAGTCCAAATGATAATATTATGCGCCTTGGATTTTTTGCAACACAGGAAAGTGCTAGTGAACATTTAAGTCTTTATACACAAAGAACTGGATGGTCTGATTTAAATGCAATTAAAAATGGAAGACTTTATGCGCTCCATTACAATTTATATATTCGCCCTTATGGTTTTGCAGGAGTTGAAGAAATGGCGAAGATGTTATATCCAACAGAATTTAGCGATTTAGACCCTGACAAAGATTTAAAAGAATTTTTTGGTAAATATATGGAGATGCAATATTCAGGTATACAATGGGCTCAATGGAATAAGTAATCGAGGTAATATTTAAATAACTATATACTAAGAGGAGGAACTGAAATGAAAAAGATAAAGGAAAGATTAATATGCTTTTTAATTTCAATAATAACGGTTATCGCCTTGGTGGGATGCGGGGAAACAAGTAAAAAGGATGAAGCTGTAAAAAGCACAGCTGCAACAAAAACATATACAGATATGGCTGGCAGGCAAGTAACTTTATCAACTGATATCAAGAAGATAGTTACTTTGCGTTATATGGATACAAATATATTAGCAGCAATACTTGGAAAAGATTTTGATAAAAAAGTAATCTCTGTAGGGCAAGATTTAAAAGCAAATGATATAGATATGTATAATAAGTACTCTCAAACCTTTGATATGAGTAAGATTGTACAATGTGGAAGTGTATATGATGATTCAGTAAGTAGTGAAAAGCTAATAGAGCTTGATCCAGATATTATTATTGTTGATTATGCATTTATAGAAAAGGGTAGTGTTAAAAAATTAATGGAAGCTGGATTACCTGTAGTAGTTATCGATGGAGATGGTTCTAACCCTAAAAATGATCCGTTGTATAGTATGCTTGATAGTATGTCTATGTTAGGTGAAATGTTAGGGTACAAAGAAAAAACAGATGAAATGGTGAAATATGCTAGGAGTAAAATAGATAATGTATTAAAAACTACTAGTGAAGCTATAAAAGAAAGTCCCAAGAAGCCTTCTGTCTATTTTGAACTAGGAAATGTAACGCCTAGTGAAATTGGAACTACTAGAGGAGATACAACTAATGGACTTGGAGCACTTCTTAAGAGGCTGGGTGCTGAAAATATAGGAGAAGGACATGGAATGGATGCTCTAAATCCTGAAATAGTTTTAACTTCAGATCCGGATATGATTATGATAGGTGGGGCAAATTGGGATCCTAATTCAAATATTATGAGATTTGGGTACTTTATGAATGATGAACAATCTAAAGAGCATTTAGGAGAATATACAAAGAGAGCTGGTTGGAGTGATCTTTCAGCTATTAAAAATGGCAAATTATATGGTTTCCATTTTAATTATGCTAAGTATCCATATGGTTTTGCAATGATTGAATATATATCGAAGAAATTATGGCCGGAACAATTCAAGAACGTTGATCCAAATGCAGATTTAAAAGAATTTTTTTCTAAATATATGCCTATCGAATATTCAGGAGTGTTTTTTGAAGATTGGAAATAAGATTCATTCATAGTTTGAAAAGTAACAATTGAAGTAAATAAGTTGATGTAAAATAATATAAACATTATCCTACATCAACTTTATATTTATTAAATAATAAATAGAGATAGCGAAAAATATATAAATTATGAATAAAGAGATGGTATTAATATTAATAGCATAAAACATAGTAAATTTATATATTTAATGTTAAAATATAATAAATTCAATTTGAGTAAATAAACAAAATAGACACAGGAAAAAGATTGGAGGTTAATTTAGATGGAAAATGAAATATTAACACCTCAGGAAGTTGCAGATATGTTAAAGATATCTAAATGTACAGTATACGAACTGATAAAAAGAAGAGAATTAAATGGATATAAAGTTGGTAATAAACTTAGAATAGATGTCGCTGATGTAGAAGAATATAAGCTTAAAAATAGAAAGCTTCGTGAAAAAAAAATTAATAAAAGTATTCAAAGAGATAGTATAATTCCTGAACCTGATTTCAGGCACTTTACTGGACATAATAACTTTCAAGAGAGAAGAAATGCTTTAAATAACTTCATAATTTGCGGTCAAGATAATATTTTAGATGTTTTATCTAGAAATCTAAGATATAGTTCTAAAGGGATTAATGTATTAAGGGCATATGAAGCGAGTTATTCTGGATTGTTTGCTTTATATAAGAATGAAGTTCAAGCAGTTGCAGCTCATATGTGGGATGGAGAAACAGGAGAATATAATATCCCATTTGTAAAGAGCATGCTTCCAGGTATCTCTACAGTTATTATAAATATATGTTATAGGCTTCAAGGTTTTTATGTAGCGAAAAACAATCCGAAACAAATTAAAGGCTGGGAAGATTTAAAAAGAAATGATATTACTATTATTAATAGAGAACCAGGTAGTGGAAGTAGAATTCTCTTAGATCAGTATTTGAAGTTAAATGGGATCAACGGAAGCAAAATCAATGGATATGATAGAGAAGCTTTTATGCCAACAGCCATTGTAAGTGCAATTGCTAGAGGAAGCGCTGATATAGGAATAGGTACAGAAAATACTTATTTACATTCTAAGGAAATTAGTTTTATACCAATGCAAAAGGAACGATATGATTTAATCATAAGAAAAGATAATTCAACAGATTCTATTATTAATGCTATTATCCAAATTTTATTATCTGAAAGCTTTAAAGATGAAATGAGTGAAGCGAAAGGATATGATTTATCAGATGCAGGAAAAATTGTTGGAGAAACCTAAAACTTTATTATAGTTAAAAAACAAAAAACGGCAGAGCGTATGGATTTTAAAATTAAATTTTATTAAAAACTATTATTGATAAACCTGAATTTATTATATTTTCTCTTAAGAATGGCAGAGATTACTATAAAAATTCAGGTATTTTTTTATTTATGTTAAATGATGTACAAAAAAATTAAACTAATCCTGTTTAGATATGTTTAATACTGTTTAAAAATACTTGACAAGAGAATAAATTGATAGTAATATAAATAAAACAGTACAAAAACTAACGAAATCTAATGAAATTATATTAAAGACTCAAAGAGGAGCACCATAAAAATACAAGTTATTTTTATAAGTGCTTTTTTATTATTAAAAATATTATTCGAAGATGAACATTGGAATTAAAAGTTTTAAATAAAAGCTTTTACACCAATGTTTTTTATTTATAAATAGGTTTAATTAAGAATCGTAATTAAAAATGTTTCACTCCTAGCAATTTTAATTAGATTCTTAATTACAACTGAGTTTTAAAATTAATAGAATTTAAGGATGAAAACTTATATCTAAATCAAAAATGATGTTTATGTATAAATTAAAAGATAATAATTAAGGGGGAATATTAGTGAAAAAATATTTAAAAAATTTGAATGCTTTAATAATTGTTTTTATGTGCATTATTTCTTTATTTGGATGTACAAAAATACAAGACAAAAAAGAATCAGATAATTCAAAAGTATCAACTCGTGAAGTTACTGATATGTCAGGTAGAAAAGTGACAATACCAGCAAAAGTGAATAAGGTAGTTTCACTTAGTAATAATACAACGGTGGATTTATATACTTTGGCACCAGATAAAGTTATTGGTTTAAGTTTTGCTTTAAAGCCAGAAGCTAAGAAATACATTAATGAAACATTTTTTAATCTTCCGGTGATTGGGACAACTTCTGATAAGAAACTTGATTATGAAAGTATTATAAAATTAAAGCCAGATTTAATTGTATGTTCAGATGAAGATAGTGTCTATGCAGCAGATGATCTTCAAAAACAGGTTAATATTCCAGTAGTTAAAGTATCTGTTGATATTGATTCAACTGATAAGGTATATGAATTTCTTGGCGAGTGTCTTGGTGAACAAGACAGAGCAAAAGAACTTGCAGATTATTCAAGAAAAACTCTTGATAATATAAAATCACTCGTAAAAAATATTCCTGAAGATAAAAAGATAAAAGTTTATTATGCAGAGGGTACAAGCTGGCTTCAAACTGATATTTCAGGAAATGTACATACTGAAGTTTTGGATCTTATTGGAGGTAAAAATGTTGCTGATATATCAGAAACAAAAGTTGGGTCCATGGCAGATGTATCTATGGAACAAGTTTTATCTTGGAATCCAGATGTAATTTTAGAAGGTGCTACAGCTGCTAAAGGGGATTTTTATAGCAAAGTTTATAGTGATTCAAATTGGTCAAATATTAATGCAGTCAAAAATAAAAAAATATATAAGATTCCATCGTTGCCGTTTAATTTATTTGATCGTCCGCCTTCTGCAGTAAGAATATTCGGTGCTCAATGGTTAGCAAACTTGTTATATCCTGAATATGTAAATTTAGATATAAGTAAGGAAATGAAAAATTTCTATAAGATTTTCTATAATTACAATCTTAACGATGATGAAGTACAGGATTTATTAAAAAATGCAACTGCAAGATAGTGATTTATTAGAGAAACAAATAAATGAGGAAATAGCAAGTTAGATGAACTACGAATGTAAAATTAATTATATTAGATAGGAGTTGGTGTTATGGATATTACAAAAAAATATGAAAAAATTACTCATAAATCAAATTTATTGGAGAAGGTAGGCAAAATCAAAATGTTTTCCATAATGGGAATTCTGGTTTTCTTACTAATAGCAGCAATCATAATATCTATTTGCACTGGACGTTATGCTATACCAGTTTCTCAAATGGTAGATATAATGCTAGGAAAAGTTTTTGGATTTGAAAAGACATGGCCTGATACGGTTGAAACTGTTCTTTTTAGTGTACGTATGCCAAGAATTATTGTTTCGATTTTTGTTGGTGCAGCGTTATCAATGGCGGGAGCTGTTTATCAAGGATTATTTAAAAATCCAATGGTATCACCGGATATTTTAGGAGCATCTGCAGGTTCTGGTTTTGGTGCAGCGTTAGCTATATTATTATCTTTTACTGGGATGGAAGTACAGATATCAGCTTTTATTTTTGGAATATTAGCAGTTGGATTAAGTTATTTTCTTAGTATGATAGTTGGACGAAAAAATAACGCTATTTTAATATTGGTTTTAACGGGAATGGTAGTTCAAAGTTTATTTTCAGCATTTACTTCCATAACAAAATATGTTGCTGATCCAGATAACAAGCTTCCGGCTATAACCTTTTGGCTTATGGGTGGATTGAATTCAGCTACATGGAAAGATGTTCTTGTGATGATAGGGCCGATTCTTATTACTACAATTCCTCTATTTTTGATTAGGTATAAGATAAATGTTCTTTCTTTTGGAGAAGAAGAAGCTCAAGCAATGGGAATTGATACAAAAAAGATACGCTTGATTATTATTTTTTGTGCAACTTTACTTACTGCATCTTCAGTAGCTGTTGCTGGAATGATTGGATGGATAGGTTTAATTATACCTCATATAGCTAGATTGATAGTTGGACCTAATTACAAAATACTACTTCCAACTTCACTATTAATAGGAGCTACTTTTATGATTCTTGTAGATGATGTGGCTAGAAGTCTTTTTACAATAGAAATACCACTTGGAATCTTAACAGCAATAATAGGTGCACCATTTTTCATTTATTTACTTTTAAAAGGAAAGGGGAGAGCGGAATGATTTTAGATATTGATAATGTTTCTTGTGGATATAATTCTAAAACTATAGTCAAAAATATATCTGTAAAAGTTGAATCTGGAGAGGTTTTAACTTTACTTGGACCAAATGGAGTTGGTAAAACAACCTTATTTAAAAGTATATTAGGTTTTTTAAAACTCCATGGAGGAAAGATTAAATTAGACGGTCATGATATAAAAAGCTGGAAGAAAAATAAACTTGCCAAGGTTATCGGTTATGTACCACAAGCTCATGTGCCGCCATTTCCGTTTACAGTATTAGATATAGTAGTAATGGGGCGTACAGCTCACTTGGGAATGTTTGCATCACCATCTCAAAAGGATGTTGAAATTGCTGAAAAAGCACTTGAAGCTTTGGATATAGTTTATCTTAAGGATAAGATTTATACAGAAATAAGTGGCGGAGAGAGGCAGATGGCTTTAATTGCAAGAGCTTTAACTCAGGAACCTGAAATATTGGTTATGGATGAACCTACATCTAATTTAGATTTTGGAAATCAAGTAAAGGTTCTAGAACAGATTAATAAACTATCGAAGAATGGGCTAGGTATAATAATGACTTCTCATTTCCCGGATCATGCTTTTTTATGTTCTACAAAGGTAGCTTTACTTGAACGAAATAATAAATTTACAGTAGGCTGTGTAAATGATGTAGTTACTGAAGATAAGTTAAAGTCAGCTTATGGAGTTGATGTAAAAATCATCAGCAGTATAAATAATAACGGTATTTTAATAAAATCGTGTGTTCCTGTGCTTGATTGATTTTGTTAATATAGATTATTTTATCATACATCTTATAATCAATAAGGATTTTTAACACAAAAATAGAAAAGTGGAGAGGGGAAATATTAATGAATAAAAGAATAATTGCCGTAATATCTAGTTTAATTGTTACTACAAGTATGTTAATCGGCTGTGGTGCAAAACAAGTGGGTGGAACAGAAACATCAAAATCAACAGAAGTTAATAATAGTCAAAAAAGAGAGCTTACTGATGCTTTTGGACATGATATTAATTTGCCTCAAAAGGTTAGTAGAGTTTCGACTACAGGCGCATTAAATCAAATAGTATTGATGCTTGGTGGCGGAGATAAAATCGTAGCAACTCAGGATGCTCTAAAAACAAGTTTTTTTGCTAAAATTTATCCAAGAATAAAAGATGTAGCCTCGGCATACTCGGGGGGAGGTTCTGGGACTATTAATGTAGAAACTGTATTAGCCCAAAAGCCAGATGTAGTTTTTTCTTCTATTGATGAAGATAAAAGACCACAAATGGATGCGGCGGGCGTGCCTATGGTTGGTGTTAAATTAGTAACTACAGATGATATGAAAGATACTGTAAAACTTGTAGGGCAAGTTCTTGGTGATGGTTCTGATAAAAAAGCAGAAGAATTTATTAAATATTATGATGATAATTTAAATTATGTTAAAGAGAAAACTAAAGATGCTAAAAAGATAAAAGTTTTTGTTGCTAGTGGAGATGCATCAAAAGGATCAATAAGTACTATACCAGATAAAGATATAGATACTGAATACATAAATGCAGCAGGTGGAGAAAATATAGTATCAAAATATATATCTACAGGTCCAACATCAGGTACAGTATCAGAGGATTTTGAATTTTTGATAAAAGAACAACCTGATGTCATAATAGCTAATACCAAAGAAGCTTATGATTATATAGTTGATAAATCCAATGGAAGTCAATGGCAGAATGTTGAGGCAGTAAAAAACAATAAAGTCTATTTAAATCCAAAGGGAACATATCTTTGGGCGGTGAGAAGTGCTGAAGGCGCATTGCAGCCTCTATGGTTAGCAAAAGTGCTACATCCGGACTTATTTCAAGATTTAGATATAAATAAGAAAGTTAAAGAATTTTATAAAAACTATTATAATTATGATCTTAGTGACCAAGAGGTGGATGATATTATGAATCAAAGAGTATAGATGGATATTTACAATAATTTTATTAAATTTAGAGATTTTACAATGAATATAATCCGATTTATGAAAAAAAGTAAAGATGGCTTTACATCCAAGCTATCCAGAAAGAAGGCAATTAAATGGCAAAGAAATTAAGAATACCAATAAGTCTATTGTTATGTATTGGATTATTGGCAGGATGTAACAAGAGTTCGAATGTTCAGACAAAGGAAACGTCATTTGAAAATAAGACAGAAAAAGTGACAATTACAGATTCTAGTGGAGCTAAGGTTGAAATTCCCTCCCAGGTTAATAATATAGCAGATGCCTGGGGAGCTCATAATGCAATTGTTGCAATGCTTGGAGCTGGGGATAAAATAACAGCAACAACACTTACGAACAAGACAAAACCATGGCTATTTAAAGTAACTCCAGGAATGAGCAAAGCATCTCTTTCTTTTAATGTTGATGCAACGGATATAAATGTAGAGGAACTTGTAAAAATTAAACCAGACGTTTTATTTATATCTTCCGGAAATAAAAATGTTAGTAAAATAACAGAACTTGGGATACCAGTTGTTCAAGTTGGTTTTAAAGATTTTGACAGCATGAAAAGCTGTGTAACATTGACTGGGGATATCCTGGGCGAAAATGGTAAAGAAAGAGCTGAAAAATATATATCATATCTAGATGATAAATTAAAGATGATTACAAATGAAACTTCCAAGATTTCGCAGGATAAAAAACCTAAAGTGGTTCACATAGCTGATTATTCTCCTCTTAAGGTTGATGGGAAAGATACTATAATAGATTCTTGGATACAAGCAGCAGGAGGTACAAATGCAGCGGATTTCAGTGGCACAAAAGAAGTTTCTATTGAGCAGATAATGAGCTGGAATCCAGATATTCTTATAGTAAGTAGTACAGTCGGAAGTTCGGATAGAAAGAAGAATTTGGATGAAATAACAAGTGGTGAAACATGGAAGAAAATTAATGCTGTTAAAAATGGGAAGGTATATATTAATCCAGATGGAGCATTTTCATGGGATAGATATAGTTCTGAAGAAGCTTTGCAGATTCAGTGGGCTGCTAAAATAATACAGCCAGATATATTTAAAGATATTGATGTCTCGAAAGAAACTAAATGGTTTTATAAAAAATTTTTTAACTATGAACTTTCTGATGATGAAGTACAACAAATTCTAAATGGACAACCACCTCAGTAAGAAGAAGAATAAAGAGGAGTCGATAAATATGAAAATAAGAACAGACTTTGTAACTAATAGCAGCTCGGTAAGTTATATAATTACCATGAATTTAGATTTTATTGAATATATGAAAAATAAGAAACCTGAGTTCTATACTGGTGATGTTAAAAGAAGCAGAATATATAATGCAGTGAGGGAAGATTTAATAAATAATGGGGAAAAGGTAAAATTGTTAGATAGGGAAGTATATTCGAAAAGGTATGCTCTTATTAAAAAACGTGATTGTAAGTATGATATATCTTTTGATAAGCCTATAGAAGAAATAGATTTTAGTAGTTTTAGTAAAGAGGAGCTGTGGGCATATATATATGGTGAATATTTTGTAAATGGGAGGTTATCAAATGAATTTAAGGGATTTGGTTCTGTTCAGGTAATAAAAGATATGGATAAAACAGTAGAGAATAATTGTGAAAATGAAAAATGTAACTATTGTGAAAAAAATGGTACAGATAAGTGCCATAAAAATATAAAAGGTTGAAAAATTATGGTAGGCTAGCTATTAAATTCAAAAAACGTTGTGGGGGTAATTATGATAGTGAGAAGACATGGCGAAAAGTATAATTTTTATGGGGATACAGAAACAGGGATAACAATGAGATGGGGGAGTTCGGTTAATGTTAATCCGGAATATGCACCGTGGCCAGAGCTTGCGGATATTTCCATAAGTAATCATTGTACCAAAGGATGTGAATTTTGTTATAAAGGAAGCGAAAACAATAATTCTTTTATGTCGACTGAAGAATATGAATATGTTCTATCAGCTTTGCAAAGTGAAAAATGGGGTAATGTATTTCAAGTTGCATTAGGTGGAGGAGAGCCGTTAGAGCATCCGGATTTCATAGATATAATAAATGTGACAAATGAAAAAGGTATTGTAGCTAATTTTACAACCAATGGAATACATTTAAATGAAGAGATAGCAAATGAAATAAAAGGTAAAGTGGGTGCTGTTGCCATTTCTGTAAATAGAATTGAAGAATTAAATATGAAAAAAGTAAAAGTTCTTACGGATTCAGAGATAAAAACTAATATTCATTTTGTTTTGGACAACACATCTATATATGAAGCAATTAATATTTTAAAAGGAAAATATAATGAATTATTAGATAAAATAAATGGGATAATATTCTTGACATATAAGCCGGCAGGGAGAGCTACAATAGACAAATGTTTATCTATGGATGATGAAAAGCTTATGGAGTTTATATCTCTTGTCGAGAATAATGAATGTATAACCAGAATTGGTTTTGATGCTTGCTTTGTGCCATTATTAATGAAATACACAGGAGTTAATGCTGATTATATTGATTCGTGTGAATGTGGATTCTTTTCTGTTTATATTGATGAAAAAATGAATGTAAAACCATGTTCCTTTGCTAATAATGATAGATTTACCTTTAATTTGAAAGAATATGATATGAAAGATATATGGGAAAACAAATATGGAATTTTAAGAAAAGAAATGCTAAGTAATAGCTGCATAAATGAATGCATCAACAAGAATAATTGTAGAGGCAAATGTGGATATTTCGACACATTATCATTTTGTTACAATTTAGAAAATAAATAATGTTTTTATGGACAACTTAATTTTAAATTTAAGGGGGAATACAAATGGGCAGAAATAAAAAATTATTAACAATTACACTAATCATATTTATGCTTAATGTATCGCTAATAGGTTGTGGAAAACCAGAAAAGATAGCTGCTAATTCAATGGATTCAACAGAGAGTCCCAAAACTAGAGTTATCACAGATTTAGCTGGTAGGAAGGTTACAATACCGTCTGAAATAAAAAGAATTGTAGTCATTCATGGTGATCCGGAATATATTGTTTGGCGGCTTGCTCCTGACAAATTGGTAAATAAAGATACTTATTTTTCAGATTCTAACGATAGAGTATTTCCTCAAAAATTTATGAGAGATGAGGACATAAAGAAATTCCAAAGCCTACCTGCAACAGGTATGTATTCTGATGTAAGTACAGAACAGATTATAATGCTAAAACCTGATATAGTATTGACGTTAAATAGAGATCCTCAAATAGATAATGAGTCAGAAAAATTTGGCGTACCAGTAATTGGTGTTTCGAAGGATAGTCTTTCTGATTTTGAAAAGTCAATTGAACTTATCGGTGAAATTGTAGGGAATGAAAAGGGTGCAAAAGAACTTGTGAATTATTGGGATGATTCAGTAAAAAAAGTTACAGACATTACATCTAAAATACCTGAAAACAAAAAAATAAAAGTTTATTATACATCGAATGTGGCAACAAATACAATTGGACCTAAAACTACTCAGTCGTCAATAATAAGAAGTGCAGGAGGAATAAACTTTTATGATGAAAATCAAATAGATAAAAGTTTAATGGAAAGTGAATCAGTAGAGACTCCTTTAGAAGAAATAATTTCATGGAATCCTGATGTAATTATTACTGGTTCGAATAATATAAAAAATGAAATTTTATCTAATGATCAGTGGAAAGATATTAATGCTGTAAAAAATAATCGTGTTTATACAACATTAGAATATGCTTGCATGGATCATTATGAATCTATACTAAATCTAATGTGGACAGCTAATAAACTATATCCAGATGAAGTTAAAATAAATTTAAATAATGAAGCTAAAGATTTTTATAAGGAATTTTATTATTCTGATACAATAACAGATGAAGATTTGGCTCTTGAAAGGAAATAGAGAAAAAAATCAAGCTGTTAGTGGAGGCACAAAAAGTGTCTTCTTTTTTATTATTAAAGATAAGAAATTATATTATTTCAATCATAATTATATAAAAATATACGAAACATTATTAAATAATATATTAGAATGTGAGAAAAGTTTAATAATAGAACTATAATACTTGCAAATCATACAAATATGTCAGATAATAAATATATTAATGAGAACTTTTGCTAGAGAATTTAGAGGAGGGGTTCTATGAAGACAAGTGCAGGTCTATCTACTCAAGAAGTCGCTGAAATATTAAATATTTCAAAAAACACTGTATATGAGTTAATAAAAAGAGGAGAACTCGTTTCATATAGAATAGGTAGAAAAGTTAGGGTAGATGAGAAGGATATCGAAGAGTATAAAAATAGAACAAGAACAAGTGTCAAAATTCAAAATCTTAAAAAGGATGAAAATAAGAATAGTGCGGTAAATATACCTAATTATAGTTCTTTAAACTATTCTCAAACTGTAAATAATAACAAAAATAAAGATTTTATAATTTGTGGTCAAGATATTTTGCTGGATGTATTAGCAAGGCATTTGGAACGACATCCTAAAGGGCTTAGAGCTTTAAGACGCTATATAGGGAGCTATAACGGATTGGTTGAATTTTATAGAGGGAATGTAAGCGTTGCAACAGCTCATTTATGGGATGGAAGTACTGGCGAATACAATCTTTCATATATTCCAAGATTGCTGCCTGGAATTTCTTGTATAGTTGTTCATTTAGTATGCAGAATGCAAGGCTTTTATGTTTCGAAAGGCAACCCTAAGAGAATAAATTCTTGGATTGATTTGACTAGGCCTGATATATTAATGATTAATAGAGAAAAAGGTTGCGGCGTGAGAGTTTTAATTGATGAGCAGTTTAAGATCCAAAAAATAGACCATAATCAAGTCAGGGGTTATGAACATGAGGAATTATCACATTTGGCTGTTGCGAGCACAGTAGCGCGAGGGGATGCTGATGTAGGAGTTGGCAATGAAAAAACAGCTCTTCAAGTAGAAAATATTGATTTTGTTCCAATACAAAAAGAAAGATATGATTTGATAATAAAGCAAGAAGATTTAAATACACCAGCAATACAAGCCGTGTTAGAGATATTGAATTCGGCTGATTTTAAACTTGAACTGCAGGGGATTGGTGGTTATGATATTAGTGAAACTGGAAAAATTACTATATTAAATTAAAAACAATATTGTTTTTTAAATATGTTATTGTATATATGTTGCAATAATAAAATTACATTTAGGATGTCTATCCGCTAAGTAAACATCTAAATGTAGAAAATCAATTGCAACATATATATATATAAGTTTTATGCCTATTTTAGCTTTTCTCTCAAGAATGAAACATATTGAGATTTGCTTAAATAGGCATAAATTATTTGTTCTTTGTAAATATAGTTTATATTATTGAAATAGATCCAGATGAACAAGATGACATACAAGTTGAACAATCGCTTGTGCATTTAGGCGCATCTGGTAAGTTGAAATCTCCGATGCTGAAAGTACATTCGTTAATGGAAAACTTATTTATATCATCAAAATATACAAAATCATCTTTGAATGCTATTTTTAAAGGATAAATATAGTATTCTCCATTACCTAAATCATCATAGTATTTTGGCTCAAAGAAATGTGTCTTTTTTATAGTAGAATCTATGACTTGAATTTTATTTTTTGAGGTAAGTATGCATTCTAAAGATCCGGTTTCGGTAAAATTAACAGATTTCATTTCTTTGAAAAAGGTATAATTATTTGAATCAAAAGCAACTATGTTTCCAATAGGGGTTGGAACTGAAAGCGGAGAGCTTGGTTCAAAGGCTTTTATATCACCATTTTCATATAAAGAAAAACCAAGTCGAACAGACTGCTTTCCTATAGGTGTATTTATTTCTAAGCGTTCTTCTGGCCAGAGGGAAATTCCTTTTACATTCCCGTTATCATAAAAATATATGCCTGTAGATATTACTTCTAAATCTCCAAAAGGAAAAGTTAAAGGGATTTTCTTTGATAAAGCAAATTCCTGATCTTCATCCCAATAAGCAGAAAGTTGACCGTTTAAAGGAAAGATTCTATTAATATTTTCATTTGGATAAAAAGTTATTAATTCAGCATAAATGGGCCCTAAAGAGGTGCTTATTCGTGTTTGGGTATTTAAAGATATGCGCTGAAGTGTTCCGTCCTCAAAAAATGAAATTGATTTGATATATTTTCTTCTAATATCAACATAATCGTATTGAGGTATTAACTCTCCATATTTTGTTTTTAAAATATTAGCTTTGCCTATAGTGCAGTCTCTTAAAGTACCATTTTCGTATAAGTTATGTTTTACTATTCCTGTAATTTCTCCATATTTGGTTTTGAAAGATTCCATAATAAAGTTCCCTCCTTAACTATTCGTTATGTCTATTGTTTATGATGTTGGTCTTGATTGAAAAAGTAATTTATTATAATCATCTGTTTTTTTATGTTTGTCTTATTTGGAATTTCGTTTTGGAAAAATTGATGCGCTAATATTTCCATCTTTACGTTTCGCTATGTGAAAATTATAACCCATACCTGCTAATTCTCTATCAAACCATTTTGGAACATGGTCACAGACTACTTCTAAACTTTCAAATTCTTCTTCTTTCAAAAAAGGTAGTAATATTTGCTTGGATGAAACCATAGCATCTTCCTGTAATAGTCTTTTTAAGTTGATAGTATAATTACCGAATTTATCTACTACTTCGGGAAAAAATTTATTTGCGGATTGAGATGCTAAGATAAGTTCTTCTTTTTTTAGTTTGTTTTCTGAAATTAAGACTGAATCTAAAAAAGTGTTTGGCGGGCCTTCCAGCTCATATGCATTGAAAAAGTGGGATTCTAAAATGCTAAAAAATTGTCCGGATATTTCTTTTGCGACAAAGACTTTGCAGTCTTCTAATTTTTCTAGCAATTCAGACAAGGTTTTTCTTAGACTGATAATATTACTATTATCAGATAAAGAGTAATCTAAGCTCTTTGTTTCTGTCCAGCTTTCGCCAGTTCGTTTGTATAGTTTTATTATTCCGTTATTTAACCAAGAACATGTTTCTCCAGTGTTGTTAATTAAAACTGCAATTGAATTCATAATAATCACTCTCCTAATTAATATGTGATAAATATAAAACATGTGTGAAATGAGTTTAAATATAATATGTTGTAATAATTATAGAGTGAAAAATGTACAAAATCAATACAAAATAGAATAATAATATAAAAATAATGAGAATATAATAATATTTTATGTAAAAGGAGAATAGTTATAATACACATAATATGATTAAAACAATCTAAAACAAACTAAATGGAAAAAATAAATAAAAAAGTATTGACAAGTAATAAAGGAGAACGTAAAATAATAACAACAACAGGAAATTAAGCACTCGAACACATAAGTTTCTAATTTTATATAAAGCAAAATGACATTTTACATTAGATACAGAAAACTTAACGTGATAGAACATTATAAAATGGAATAAGACGTACAAGCTTTAGTAATGATGTAATTTGAAGATATCTTTTAATTTAAGATACAAAGACAAATCTTCTTATACAAAGGCGTATAATTGCAATCTAAGTAGTTATAATGCATGATTTAGATGTTATTAATCTAAATATTCTATTATACAATGATGTATAGTTAGCTATAACATACAGCATTTGTTCTTAATCAATTCTGAAGAATTTCCTTATACAAAGATGTATATTAAAATTTCAAGTATTAAGATCAAATATTAAAAAATAAATATTGCGAAAATAGTTTTATAATTGAAATCTAAGATGAATATAAATCTAGGAATTTGCATTTAATAAAAAAATCTTGATGTGAATTTTAACTAGCAGTATTTATATAATTATCAATACTTATTATGATTTTATATCATTAAACAATAATAATTTTATTGCTGATTCTTAGTAAAATTGAGTCGCTTATAAAGTTTTATTAATAATGATTAAAATAAATTATTTTATATATGATGAAGGGAGTTTTTATTATGAAAAAAATTGCATTTTATGGAAAAGGTGGAATAGGAAAATCTACTACACAACAAAACACAGCAGCTGCTATGGCAAAATTCTACAATCAAAAGGTATTTATACATGGTTGCGATCCAAAGGCTGATTCAACTCGTATGATTTTAGGAGGAAAACCACAAGAAACATTGATGGATACTCTTAGAGAAGAAGGAGAAGATGCAATATCAATTGATAAAGTTGTTAAAGATGGATTTTTAGGAATTAAAGGTGTTGAATCAGGCGGACCAGAGCCAGGAGTTGGATGTGCCGGAAGAGGAGTTATAACAGCAATTAACCTTATGGAAAACTTAGGCGCATATACTCCCGATCTTGATTATGTATTTTATGATGTATTAGGTGATGTTGTATGCGGAGGTTTTGCAATGCCAATCAGAGATGGTAAAGCAGAAGAAGTTTATATTGTAACATCAGGTGAAATGATGGCAGTATATGCAGCAAATAATATTAGCCGTGGGCTTCTTAAATATGCAAATCAGAGTGGTGTTAGATTAGGTGGATTAATCTGTAACAGCCGTATGGTTGATAGAGAAAAAGAACTTATGGCAGAATTTGCAGCAGCACTAGGAACTCAAATGATACATTTTGTTCCTAGAGATAACATAGTACAAGTTGCAGAATTCAATAAGAAAACAGTAATTGAGTATGATCCGGAGTCTAATCAAGCTAAAGAATATGGAGAACTTGCTAGAAAGATCATAAATAACACAAATTTAGTTATTCCAACTCCATTAAGTATGGATGAATTGGAAGCTATGGTTGTTAAATACGGAATAGCAGAATAAAAAATAATAGGAGGTGTAGGAAATGCCATTACAACTATTTAAAAGTGACGAACTTATACCAGAACGTAAAAAGCATGTTTATATAAAGGCTCCAGGAGAAGATATAACAGAATTTTTACCACTTTCAAATGAAAATACTATTCCTGGTACATTATCAGAAAGAGGATGTGCTTTCTGTGGTGCTAAGCTGGTAATTGGCGGAGTTCTAAAGGACACTATTCAAATGATTCACGGACCAATTGGATGTGCTTATGATACGTGGCATACAAAAAGATATCCAAGTGATAATGACAACTTCCAATTAAAATATGTTTGGTCTACCAATATGAAAGAAAGTAATGTCGTATTTGGTGGTGAAAAACAATTAAAAGCAAGTATAATTGAAGCTTTTAAGGAAATGCCAGATATAAAAAGAATGTTTGTTTATACAACATGTGCAACAGCATTAATAGGCGATGATCCAAAGGCAGTAGCAAAGCAAGTTGAAAAAGAACTTGGAGATGTTGATATATTCGTTGTTGAATGTCCAGGGTTTGCAGGAGTAAGCCAATCAAAAGGGCATCACGTTCTCAATATTGGATGGATAAATGAAAAGGTTGGAACAGTAGAACCTGAAATAACAAGTGAATATACTGTTAACTTAATTGGTGATTACAATATTCAAGGGGATGCTTATGTATTACATAACTACTTTGAAAAATTGGGAATTCAAATTGTAGCAGATTTTACTGGAAATGCAACTTATGATGAATGTCGCTCTATGCATAAAGCACAAGTAAGTGTTGTAAACTGTGCAAGATCAGCAGGATATCTTGCAAATGAATTAAATAAAAGATATGGAATACCAAGGCTTGATGTTGATACATGGGGATTCTCTTATACAGCTGAAGCTCTTAGAAAAGTAGGAGTATTTTTCGATATTGAAGATAAAGTTGAAGCACTTATTGAAGAAGAGATGGAGAAATATAAAGCTAAAATGGATTGGTACAAGGAACGTTTAAGTGGTAAGAAGGTTGCTATTTGGACAGGCGGACCAAGATTGTGGCATTGGACAAAAGCTTTAGAAGATGATTTGGGAATGACTGTTGTTGCAATGTCTTCTAAGTTCGGTCATCAAGAAGATTTTGAAAAAGTTATTTCAAGAGGACATGAAGGTGCTATATATATTGATGATGCTAATGAACTTGAATTTTTTGATGTATTAGAAATGGTACATCCGGATGTAGTTTTCACTGGTCCTAGAGTTGGGGATTTAATTAAGAAAGTTCATTTACCATATGTTAATGGACACGCTTATCATAATGGTCCATACATGGGATTTGAAGGTGCTGTAAACATGGCAAGAGATATATACAATGCAGTAAACAGCCCATTAATGAAATTAGCTGCTGACGATATTGTAGCACAATCAAAAGCAATACTATAAGTGAATCTTTATAAAACTTATTGAAAGAGGTGAAGATTGTGGAAGAAAATGTAACGGAGTTATATAAGTATATTCAACAAAAATATTTATGGCAATTTTATTCTAGAAGTTGGGATAGAGAAAATAATATTAATGGCATTTTAAGTGCAACAGAAGAACTTTTAATAACGAGTAAATGTTCTTTAGGTGATAGTTTGACAGATAAACATTATTATAGTGAGGCTAAAATAGTGGTCAAAGATATTAAAAGAGACTTGAAATTTATTGAAGGACTAAACGAAAAAGGAATTAAGGAGTTAATAGATAAGGTTAAGGAAAAATTAATTGGTGTTACTGTGACAAATACATTAAATGGTGAACTTAATGTCAAATTCTATTAAGAAAAAAAATTAAGAATGATTAACTTTAGAGAAGAGGTGAAAGTATGTCTTGTTCTTTACAGGAAAAAGAAAGAAAAGGAATAATAAATCCTATGTTTACCTGTCAGCCAGCTGGTGCTCAATTTGCAGGTATAGGAATTAAAGACAGTATACCACTTGTTCATGGTGGACAAGGATGCTGTATGTTTGTAAGGCTTTTATTTGCACAACATTTTAATGAGAACTTTGATATTGCTTCGTCATCAGTTCATGAGAGTACAGCCGTTTTTGGAGGGCTAGCTCAAGCTGAAGAGGCAGTAATGACTATGATAGGTAGATATCCAGAATTAAGAATACTACCTATTATAACAACTTGTTCAACTGAAACTATTGGCGACGATATCGATGGATTGGTAATAAAATTAGAAAAGAGAATTGAGAAAGAATTCCCTAATCGTGAAGTAATATTAATACCAGTCCATACACCAAGTTACACAGGCAGCCAAATCACTGGTTATGATGTTGCTGTCGAAGCTATTATATCAAAAGTAGCTAAAAAAGACAAGCATAATAATAAAATCAATGTATTCACAGGCTGGGTAAATCCAGGGGATGTAACAGAAATTAAACATATTTTCGAAGAAATGCAGATAGAAGGAAACTTTTTAATGGATACCGAGAGCTTTGATGCACCTACTATGCCGGGTAAAGATTCATTTGCACACGGAAGTACTACTGTGGAAGATTTACAAGATTCTGCCAATGCTAAAGCTAGTTTAGCATTATGTAAATATGAAGGTGGCAGAGCTGCAAAACTTTTAGAAAATAAATTCAAAGTACCGGCAGTAATTGATGCTATGCCAATTGGTATTAAGAATACTGATAAATTGTTAATGAATTTGACAAAATTAACAGGTAGAAAAGTACCTAAATCCTTGGCTATAGAACGTGGTAAGGCTATTGATACAATGGCTGATTTAGCGCATATGTTTTTTGCTGATAAAAAAGTGGCTATATATGGGGACCCAGATTTAGTTTTAGGACTAGCTGAATTCTGTTTAGAAATGGAATTGAAACCAGTATTGCTATTATTAGGTGATGATAATAAAGGCTATGCTAAAGATTCAAGAGTCGAGGAATTGAAGAATAAAGTTGATTTCGATATGGAAATAATAACTAATGCTGATCTTTGGGAGTTAGAAAGTAGAATCAAAAATAAACAAGTAGATATTGATTTAATAATGGGTCATTCAAAAGGAAGATTTATTGCTATCGATAATCAAATTCCAATGGTTAGAGTCGGATTTCCGACTTTTGACAGAGCAGGAGTGTATAGAAATCCGGTCATAGGATATAACGGAGCTATATATTTAGCAGAAACTATTGCTAATGCATTATTCTCTCACATGGAATACACACATGATAGAGAATGGGTATTAAATGTTTGGTAAAATGAAATAAAAGTTAATTTTAATGGATAAAATCTCACAAAATTAAAAGGAATATGTCTTAATAAATGCATTAAGACATATTCTGCAAAAAAATATTGAAGTAGGGGGCGAGTGTTATGGATACAAAATTGAGTAGTGAAAGCAAGATAGTTTTTCAAGGAAGATTAAGTGAACTGTATAAGTTAGCTAAGGAAGGGAAAATTCCTACAAGTCTTCAGGGAAGTCATACACGTCCTTGCAAATTTTGGACTGCAACCAAGGTGTTAAGTGGTATAAATAATTCAATCATTATAACACATGGTCCTAGTGGTTGCGCTTATGGGGTAAAAAAGACTTATAAGCTTACAAATTCTAGAAATAGTGGAATTGCATATGAACCAGTTATAAGCACTAATATGGATGAAAAGAAAATAGTATATGGTGGAGATAAGGAATTAGAAAAAGCAATTTTAGAAGTAGAAGAAAAATATCATCCTGATGTGATTTTTGTAGCCTCAAGTTGTGCGACAGGAATCATAGGAGATAACATAGATGCTATAGTAGAAGAAAAAAGTAAAGAAATAAATGCAAAAATTATGCCTATTCATTGTGAAGGTTTTGCAGGAGAATATAGAAGCGGTTTTGATTTGGTTTTTGAGCAGGTAGTAAAGCTAATGGACAAGCCAACAGCAGAGAGAAAAGAAGAATTAAAACATTCAGTAAATATAATTGGTGGAAAGATGGGTGCGGAGAGAACAGAAGTTCAAACTGATGTCAAGGAATTAGTGAGACTTGTAACAGAGATGGGAGCAAAGGTTAATTCTGTTATAGCTGGTAACTGTACTTTAGAAGAATTAAAAAAAGCTCCAAGTGTAGCTGTTAACTGCGCTTTATGTTTAGATATTGGATATGCAATAGGAAATACAATGCTTAAGAAATTTGATACTCCAGTTAATTCAACTATACTTCCATATGGAATAGAAGCAACTAAAAAATGGTTAATGGGCGCAGCAAAATATTTGCATATGGAAACTGAAGCAGAAGCATTAATTAAAAAAGAATTTGAAGAAATACAAGAAGAATATGAGCAGGCTAAAGCAAATTTAAAAGGAAAAACAGCTATAATTGAAGGACATGATGCAGTAAAATGTTTATCTATTGCACATATGCTAGAAAAAGATTTTGAAATGGATGTAATTATATATAATTTTCATCCGTGGAGTACAGATGCAAGGCAAACAAGTATAGATTATTTATTGGAAACCGGTATGGATCCTAAAATACTAATTACAAAGGGAACACTTGCTTTTGGAAAATATGAATCTATGAAAGAAACTGAAGAAGAATTAATGAGTTTTGTTGGAGATTTAAATCCAAAAACTACAGTATATTTTGGCTCTTCCTTAAGCTTTCCTAAGATTCCAGTGGTAGATTTAAATGCAATATTAAATCGCCCAAGATTTGGATTTAGGGGAGCACTAAAGGTGGCGAAATGTATTAATACAGCACTTCAATATTCATTTAGAGAGAGAAGTGCTATGTTTAAGCAGATAGTTTTCCCTAAAGAAAACAATGTAGGATTGACTGCAAATTCACTTACCTCAAAGCTTGGAAATGATATGCCGGATTGCACTATGTATGGAGAAAGGAGAAGAGGAAAATGTATGATGAGCTAAAATTTGACAACTGCAGCCATAGTAAAGATCCAGTTGTAAGCTGTGCCCTAGAAGGTGTTGCAAGTGTTATTGCTGGAATAAAAGATGTAAGTATAGCAATACATTCTCCTCAGGGCTGCGCAGCTACTGTAGCGTCAGCTTTTGACAGTCACGAAGTTGATTTTACGAAAAGAAAAGTTGGATGTACCAGATTATTTGAATCAGATATAATTTTAGGAGCATCAGAAAAGCTTACTAATCTTATATTGGATGCAGATAAAACTTATAATACTAAAGTAATGTTTGTAGTTGGAACTTGTGCAGCAGATATTATTGGTGAAGATATTATTGGATTATGCGATTCTATTCAGGATAAAGTAAATTCTAAATTAATCCCAGTATTTGCTGGTGGCTTTAGAGGAAATTATTATGATGGAATAGATATTGGCTTAATGGAACTTCTAAAATTTATTGATAAAAGTGAGGATAAAATTGCTAATACTGTAAATATAATAGCACCTCAAGGTAGTATAAATCCAACTTGGTGGGCAGATTTAGCTTGGATTAAACAAGTATTCAATTTTTTAGGCATAAGGATTCAAACAGTAATACCATATGATATAGCTTTAGAAGATTTAAAAGATGCAAGTAAAGCATCAGCAAATATTCTTCTAAGTCAGGATATAGGGTATAAATTTTGTGACAAAATGGAGCAACTCCATGGGGTTCCATTAATATTAAAGGATATTCCTCTTCCAATTGGTTTAGAAAACACAGCTAGGTGGCTTAGAGAACTCGGAAAATATTTCAATATAGAAAAGAGAGTAGAAATGTTGATAAAAGATGGAGAAGACCTAGTTATTAACATTCTTAGAAGAAGAGCACTTATGATAATACCAAGGTATAGAAACTGTAGAATTGCAATTTCAGCTGATGCAACTATGGGGATAGGTATTATTAGAATGCTTTTTAAAGAGCTTGAGATGATTCCAGAAGTCATACTTATAAGATCGAAGAATAGTAAAAGCATTGATATATTAAAAATGGAACTGAAAGAACTTGGAATTCAGCCCAAAGTTGCCTTTGGAGTTGATGGATATCAAATAAAGGAAGCACTAAAACAATGCGATATTGATTCCATCATAGGTTCAGCATGGGAAAAATATATAGGAGAAGAAATTGGAATTAAATTAGCTTTCGATAACTTTAATCCTACCAATAGGGATGTTTATGTTGATAAAGCATATATGGGATATGATGGAATGTTAAATATTCTGGAAATAATAGGAAATGATTGGGAAAGAGCCTATAGATCAAAGGAGATTGATTGGCAGGAAAGTTTTAAATAAACTTATAAAATTAAATATTTAGTGAGTGTTTAGAAAATGGCGGAGTGGGGATATTTAAAACTTTATTATTGAAATACTATATGTTTATTGTTATAGTAAAACTATCTATTAGATTGGAGAAGAAAGGATGGGTTTTATGGATAAAAATACCCCACTAACACCTCAGGAAGTGGCTGATATGTTGAAAATATCCAAGAGCACTGTATATGAATTAATTAAAAAGAATTCAATTAATTCATATAAGGTTGGTAAAAAGCTGCGTATTGATTTAAAGGATGTAGAAAATTACAAAAATAAAACCAAGACGGTATTAAGTATAGAGAAAAATAATAATGATAGTGATAGCGAAAATAACTCAATCCAATTGATTGGAAGCTTGAATAATTTATATAATACCAATTATAGTTTACCTCCACAATTTATAATTTGTGGTCAGGATATAATTTTAGATATATTATCACGTTATTTAGAGATGCATACAAGTGGAATACATAATTTAAGATATTATCAAGGCAGCTATAATAGCTTATACTCTATGTATAAAGGTAAGGCAACTATAGCGACATCTCACATGTGGGATAGAAAAAGCGGTTTATATAATACTCCTTATGTAGAAAAAATGCTTCCAGGTACCCCATGCATTTTAATAAATTTAGCATATATAAATGTAGGATATTATGTTGCTAAGGGAAATCCAAAAAATATTTTATCATGGGAAGATTTAAAGCGGGATGATATAATAATGGTTAATAGAGAAAAAGGAAGCGGAACACGTATACTTTTAGATCAACATATACAAGAAATGAAAATCCCTCATAGCAGCATAAAAGGATACGAAAAAGAATGCCTTGCACATGTTGCGGTTGCTAGTGCTATTGCTCGGGGAGAAGCAGACTTTGGTCTTGGATCTGAGAAGGCATCATATCAAGTTAAAAATATTGATTTTATTCCGCTACAAGAGGAGCAATATGATTTAATTATTAAGAAAGAAGAACTAAATCTGCCAAGTGTTAAAGCTGTTCTCGAAACAATTAATTCAGAAGATTTTAAAGCAGAAGTTTCAAGCTTAGGTGGATATAATATTTCTCATTTAGGTGAGATAGTAAGTGAAACTTAAAATAAATAATTATGACAAAGAGGTCTGATTCAATAATGAATTAGATCTTTTTTTTATATTAGTTTTTGTTACCAGAGTAATTTCTATAGATACAAGAAGTTACTTTAGGCATATATAAAATGATAGGAGTGGTTAATTTATGTACATGATTCGAGCAATTATTAGACCCGAAAAAGTAAATGTGGTTCTATCAGAACTGTTAGATGCTGGATTTCCACAGATTACAAAGATGGACGTATTTGGAAGAGGAAAACAAAAGGGAATAAGAGTAGGAAGTGTGGAATATGATGAACTTCCTAAAGAGATGCTTATGATTACAGTTAATGACGAAGACAAGGATGAAGTAGTAAAAATAATAATGGGAAATGCTAGAACAGGTGACAAGGGAACTTTTGGAGATGGTAAGATATTTATTTCAGAAGTTGAGGAAGTCTATACAGTAAGCAGTGGAAAGGAAGGCTTATAAAAGATTAAGGAGGAAAACAAATATGAAAGAGGTAATATGTATTATCCGTTTAAATAAAGTAAGTCAAACTAAAGATGCTTTATATGAAGCAGGATTTCCTGCTGTAACATTTATAAAAGTGTTTGGCAGAGGAAAGAAATCTTTAGATCAGGCGATGGCTCAAACTTACATTGATGCAGGAAAGAAAATCCCAGCATCATATGATGAAAGCATTTCAGAAAAAGGAAGGCTAATACCAAAGCGGTTAATTACTATAATAGTAAGTGATGATATGGTTAAAAAAGTAGTTGATACAGTGATTAAAATAAACTCCACTGGATCACCTGGAGATGGAAAAATATTTGTTTTACCAATTAAAGAAAGCTATAGGGTAAGAGATGGTAAAGCAGGAGAAGAAGTTCTGTGATAATGTGTGAATTTTAAGTGAAAAGATGTGTGTAAAATAAGTATAAACTAAAAAAATATTAAATTGATATGTATAGGTGTAAGTCCTATAAATTAGAAAAATAATTTGCCTATAGGACTTACATTTTTTACGTATAAAAAACGTGGGATTTAATAATTTAAAGGAGGCGAATTATTTTGAATAATATTGAAATTAAAGATTACATAAACACCAAGATAGAAAAAACTCAGAAGCACCCTTGTTTTAGCTGTGATTCTGCTCATAAATATGCAAGGATGCATTTACCAATAGCACCAAAATGCAATATCAGTTGTAATTATTGCTTAAGAAAATACGATTGCATGAATGAAAGTAGACCTGGGGTAACAACAGAAGTATTATCGCCAAAGGAAGCTTTAGCAAAATATAAGATTGTTAAAAATCAAATGCCTAATTTAACAGTTGTTGGTATAGCAGGCCCGGGTGATGCCTTAGCAAATTTTGAAGAAGTAAAAGAAACTTTAAGACTTATTAAAGAATATGATAAGGAGGTAACTTTTTGCTTATCAACTAATGGACTAATGTTGCCTTTTTACTGTGAAGAAATTATTGAACTTGGAGTCAGTCATATTACAATAACTATAAATGGAATTGACCCTAATATAACTGCTAAAATTTATAAGTATGTTGATTATTTAGGTAATACATATACTGGGGTGGATGGAGCTCAAATACTTTTAAATAATCAATTATCTGGATTGAAGTATCTAAGTGAAAGAGGAATAATATGTAAAGTTAACATAGTAATGCTTAAAGGAATTAATGATAAACATATTGAAGAAATAGTTAAAAAAGTTAAACTGTTTGGAGCATCAATAACGAATATAATGCAGATGATACCGGTTAAAGGAAGCGTATTTGAACAGATGCCTTTGGTTAGTAATAAAGAAATAATGGAGTTAAGAAAAGTGTGTGAGAATCATCTAGCACAAATGTATCATTGCAAACAATGTAGGGCAGATGCTATTGGAACATTAGATGATGATCAGTCCTTAAAATTCTCTAATCACAATAATTTAGAAAAAAATTTGAGATTTGCAATAGCATCTAAAACTGGAAAGGTTGTAGATTTGCATTTTGGACATGCTACTGAATTTTATATTTATGATTATGAAGATAATAAGGTTGAATATATTGAAAAACGAGATGTTGATAAATATTGTACTGGAAAAGATGATTATGAAGAAGAAAACAAATTTGAAAGAACATTAAAGGTTTTATCGGATTGTAATGGAGTAATGTCGTTAAGAATAGGAAGCAGCCCTTCAAGTAAATTTAAAAGTAAAGGCATAGATGTATTTATGACTTGTGATGAAATTGAAAGTGCAGTAATAAAGGCAGCAGAATCAATTATAAAGGGAATTGAAGTTGAGAATATTCTTAAAGTTTAATAAAAAAACTTTAGACATAAATTAATAAAAAAATAATAGAAAAGTATATAAAATAATATAATACTATGGTAATATTAATTCAATAGAATAATATTATAATAATGAAATAAGAGGTAAAGAGGCCTAAAAATGAACTGATTATAAATGGGATTTTTAGGTTGTTTTTATTGGCAAAGAAGCCTATTTAATATACTAAATATATTAGAAGGTTTTTTTATTTTATAGAAAAGTATAGTAAGGCCAAATATTTGAATTTAGTTCATCTGAGGATGCAGATACTGAAAGTAATAGAACAAGGTAGGTCTTAAAAAGGAATATTATATTCGTAATTAATTTATAATGAAATATATTTGCCTTTTAATTATCTGTTTTAATATAAAGGAGTGGGATTATGAGTAAAGAAAATGTAATAATAATAGATAAAACGTTAGTTGTGCTTGATTTGTTGTATGGAGAGAAAATTAGAAAGAAAATTCCACTAGTAATAAAATTTATTAATCTATTACATCAAATTGGAAGTGATTTTATTGAAGTACCCAGAGGATTATATGAAGATCTGAATTTTGTACAAGAAGAAATAAAATTTATAATAAGTGAGGAATTAATAGAAATACAAGGAGAAATTAATGGGAATTATGAAGAAAGTGTTGAATCGTATTATAAGCATATTGATAATTTAAGAATAGCAGGCTTGGATAATATTATATTCTATGATTATAATAAAATATTTATAGATATAATAAAAAGGTTTGGAAATAGCGTTCAAATGTGTATAAAGAATAAATATTTTTGTGCAATTGCTATGAGTTTAGAATGGATTCGATTAGGTGGAGAAAAGATAGTAACAACATTTTCCGGTATAGGAGGTTACACATCTTTGGAAAGTGTACTAGGTTCTCTTGAATTTTTAGAAAATATGCAGCCGAAGGGCAATTATGTATTGTTTCCAGATATACTTGAGTTGTTTGAAGAAATAACGGATATAAAAATAGAGCCAAACGCGCCATTTATTGGTAAAGATATTTTTAATGTTGAATCAGGAATACATGTAAATGGCATTGTAAAAAACCCAAGTACTTATGAGCCATATGATCCAGGTAAGATTGGAAGAAAGAGAAAAATAATAATTGGCAAACATTCTGGAATTAGTGCGTTAGAGATAAAATTAAAAGAATTGCATATCGAATATAATAATAAAAACTTAAGTAATATATTGGAGAAAATAAGAATAATTTCAACACAAAATAAGAGAGGTTTAGATGATGATGAAATAAAGCAATTATTCAAAAGTTGCGGAAATTTTAAGTAATAATGTTCTTTGAGCAGAAATGTCTTTATATAGATAGTAAGAATATGAGGTGAGAAAATTGAATTCAGAAGAGGTATATATTGTAGATACTACATTAAGGGATGGGGAGCAATGTGCTGGACGTGCTTTTTCGATTGATGAAAAGGTAGAAATAGCAAAATATATGGATGAAAATAATATTTATCAAATAGAAGCAGGAATACCAATTATGGGAGATATAGAAAAAGAGTGTATTAAGAGAATCTTAAATATGAGACAAAATTCACTAATATCAACCTGGAATAGAATGAATAAAAATGACATTTTAAACTCAATAGATTGTAAACCTGATATCATCCATATTAGTGTTCCAACATCTGATATACAGATTTATTCAAATTTAAATAAGGATAAAGAATGGGTTAGGAAGAATTTAAAAGAATGTGTATTTTTAGCTAGAGATAAAAATTATGAAGTTACGATTGGATTTGAAGATGCTTCAAGGGCAGATACAAGTTACCTTATAAGCTTATGTAAAATAGTTCGAGAAATGGGGGTAAAAAGAGTAAGATATGCAGATACAGTAGGAATATTAATGCCATCTTTAGTTAAAGAACCGATTAAAACGATCATTGAAGAGACAGATATGGAGATTGAAATACATGCTCATAATGATTTTGGAATGGCAATTCCTATTTCATTAGAAGCTGTAAAAAGTGGAGCTAAATATGTAGATTGTACTCTAGATGGTATTGGAGAAAGATCTGGAAATTGTAATATGCAGGAATTTATTAGAGTATCTCAGGATTATTTATATAGAAATAATAACTTATCAAAAACTGGAACAAAATAAGTATTTTGTTCCAGTTTTTATATATACTAAATACATACAAATTAATTTATAAATTAGTGTAAAAAATAATAAGAACAGATGTTCAATTATTCTATTTATGTTATAATGGATTAAATAAAAATATAAGGGAATAGGAATTGGAAGGTGTTTAATTAGGAGAAATTATGCTAAACAAATTAAGTAGTATTTTAGATAATGTTATATATTTGGATATTGAAACAACTGGACTCGATGAAAGTTGTTCAGAAATTATAGAAATTGGTGCCGTTAAGGTTAAGGATGGAATTATTACTACTTATGAAACCTTAATTAGACCAAGAGGAAGAGTGCCTGTAAGTACTTATAGTTTATGTAAGGGATTAAATGAAAGAGAGTTGTTAAATGCTCCAAGTTTAAATTCAATAAGACAAGAGATCTTAGAATTTTTGGAAGATTTCCCTTTGGTATGTCATAATGCAGCCTTTGAAAAGAAATTCTTAGGGTTTCATATTCCTGAAATTAAGAATGCTATAATGGATTCAATGGAGCTTGCAGCAATTTTGGAACCATGGCGAAAAGAGTTTAATTTGGATTCATTAATAAAGGAAGTTACTAACTTAGGAAAAGATGAAAACCATAGAGGATTATCAGATTCAATTGATACGTTAAAGGTAGTAAATGCCCTTCTATTAAGGCAATGGGTAAGAGAAGAGAAGTATATAAAGAGAAATAAATCGTTATATGAAATTATAGTAAAAGAATATAAATATCTAAATAATTGGTCATGGACTAAGTACTTATTAAAACCTCCATTTTTTACATACGAAAAACATGAATATGTAAATTATGAGGATAGTAAGAAGAAAGAGACTAACTTAAAGAAAATTCCTATAGATTATACATTATATGAGAATTTACTTGAGAATGAAGATATTTGGAATAATGGAGGAGATTTTGGTTACCAATACAGAAAGGATCAGAAGGAATTTTCAAGGAAAATAAGAGAGAATTTTGAAAAAGGCGAGAGAATATTTATCGAAGCTCCAACAGGTAGTGGTAAGACTTTTGCATATGTAATAATAGCGGCAATAGAAACTTATTTAAATAAGCAGAAGAATAGAAAAGATGATTCTAGCTTTATTATATCTACGAACACAAAAGAACTTCAAAATCAGCTCATAGAAAGAGATATCCCAACTATACTTAAAAAGTTAAGATTAGAAGACAAATTAAAGTATGGTGCCATAAAAGGGAAAGGGAATTATCTCTGCATAGAGCGATTGAGCAAATGCGAAGATTTTGAGTTCAGTGAAAAAGGCAATTTGACAAAGCTTTTTCTTAGAAGACTTTGTGAAAATGGAAATTATGGAGACATGGAAAATATAAATTATTCTATGCAGAAATATTTTGAATTGGATAAATACATTAATGAAATAAATTGTGATAGTGAGCAATGCAAGCTAGATAAATGTACAAGAGCATGTTTTTTAAGGAAGAGGTATAATGAGCTTCCAGAAGAAAATATAACTGTGATAAATCATTCATTATTATCCTGCTGGCCTTATGGTGAAAAAAAGAAAATAAATCATATTATAATTGATGAAGGTCATAATTTGATGGAAAAATGTTATGACTTTTTTGCAGAAGAGTTTTCATATCTGCAATTTTTAGAGCTTCTAGATATGATAGAAAAAGGACATCCAAGTATCATAGGAATGCTTCTAAATTTAAATGCAGGTTATGGATATAGAGAAACTATAGAAAAAGATAAACTTACATATTTAGTTAGTGAAATAATAGTTAATATGAATATATTACTAAATGATTTTAGGAGCATGAGGCTTGTTAGTGGCGAATATAATTTTACGACTGAGTTTTTTCTTCCAAGGGAAGAACTAAAAGGACTAACAAAAGCTATTGGAACTGAAATTTCAGTTCTAAAAGAAAGTATATATCCGCTATATAAAATTTTAAATGATTATGTTTCTAATATTACACTGGATGATGAAGTGAGTGGAGACACGGATCATAAAAATTTATCTGATTATATAGCAAAGCTCAAAGCTAATTTCGACATGCTTGATAGATTTTTAGAAAGTTCAGTTTTTTATGCTAAAATTTTAGAAGTAGATTCTGAATATAGGGAATTTAAATTTAGGAGTATTCCTCTAAATGTTGGGGAATTAGTCAATGAGCATATGCTTAAAGATGTGAAAAGTACAACTTTTTTATCAGCTACATTTAGAATAGAAAATTCATTTAATAAGATAAAAAAACATTTAGGTCAGGAAAAAGCTAAAGAATTTGTCATTCCACCAACGTTTGATTTGAAAAGAAGAACAAAAATTTTTGCATTAAATGATGTAGGAAGATATGATGATTTTTCTTATATAAAAAATGTTTCAAAATTCATATATAATGTTGCACAAAAAATAAATGGCCATGTACTTGTATTATTTAATAATAATGCTAGGAGAAATGCTGTAAGTGAGGAATTAGATTTAATTACAAGGGGATCTAAAATAGAAGTTCATACTAGCAAAAAATCCGTAGCAGCTCTTAATGATAAAAACAGACAAGTGATAATACTTGGAAGTAAGGGGTTTTTTGAAGGAATAGATATACCTGGAGATGCATTAAGCTGTGTTATGCTAGATAAAATTCCGAATTATAGTCCAGAATATCCAATCTTAAGAGCTGTAACTACATATCAGAAAAAGGGGTATCAGGATGTAAATTATCCTCAAGTATGCATAAAAACTAAGCAGATATATGGAAGATTAATCCGAAGCACTTTTGATTATGGATACTTTATAATTTTAGATCCAGGTCAAAATTCATATACCCTTAGGAATCTAGAGAGGGATCTTGGAGGCCCAAGAATTGAAATTTCATCAACTTTTAAAGTACTTTCTGAAATGGGATTTGATTATAATAATTGGAGAAGAAGTAATATTAATAAAATTATAAATTCCATTAAAAATAGCAATAAAAATATTCAAGAGGAATTCAATAATGAATCAAAGAAGCATAAGATGTTTTGGGAATTATCAAAGGTTGACAATGGTGAATATTTTTTTGAAAATATCAATTTTAAGTTAAATGGAAAAATTTAAGCTGCAAATTTACACGTTTTAAAGTAAGCATGTAAATTTGCAGCTTCTTTTTAGAAAATTAATATTATTATGTATTTCAAATATAATTTCACTTACAAATGTAAGTTAACACCAAAATAAAATAGAATATAATGTAATGTCCAAAATTGGAATTGAAGGAACATGTGATAAATACGAAAAAAATGAGGATAAAAAGTGAAAATAAGTACATAATTGTGATAGAAAAGGATTATGTAATGGTATAAAATGTAAATAAGGGATGAGAGAGAATTATATTTAAAGGAGTTGGATGTCATGTTCTATTTATATTCATTATCAATAGGATTTAGCTTTATAGCATTAATATTATTTTTAATTAGAATACTTTTAAATAAGAATAATATTAATTTAAAAAATAGTAAATATAATAGGAAGATGTTACTTAGTTTAATTGTTATTGCTATTGTTCCAATAATAAATATATTTTTTACTTTATCAGGAGCATATTTATCATTATTAATGAAGAAGGAAAAATTCATTGAATTTATGAATGAATAATATAGTATAAATGTTTAATAAGTAGTAAGTAGCATGTAGAGTGAACCAAGGTATAATATTAACTTAAGGATACGGCCGGAGTATAACATTGAACAAAAGATTTCATTACTGTTTAATATAGGTTATATATTAAACTATAGTTTCTTAGAAATCGATTTATTTGATAATTTAAAAGTATTATATTGGAATATATTGCACAGAAAATTTATATAAATGTAGAGAATAGCATAAATTTTATTAAAAGAGGAAATAATAAAAATAAGATATCAAAGAAAATAAAATGATTTTAGATTGCTTCAGAGAGGAATGTGTTTAAAGGAATGGCAGAAAATATAGATCAGTTATTAGCTGAGTATAGAAATACAAGGGAATGTTTAGAAAGTGGATTGAAATGGTTGCCACAAAACGAATATGCTAAATCAAAGATAGAGGTAATAAATATGATTATACGAGATTTAGAACAATTGGAAGAAAAACTAAGTTAATATTTTAATGTATGATAAACGTAGGAAATTTATATTATAAATTGAAAACACTAACTATAAAATAGTTTATAAGTTATTAATGTAAGAACTGCCTTAGAATGAGTTATATCATTTTAAGGCAGTCTTCTATTTATATAATAATCTATATAAATACAAATTATTTTTTCATGCACATAGCATCTTGAACATGGTCTAAACACTCTCCAAATCTTTGGAAGTGAACGACTTCTCTCTCTCTTAGAAAAGTTAATATTTCTTTAATTTGAGGTTCATCAGTTAGGTGTATTAAATTTTCATAAGTAGCTCTAGCTTTTTGTTCGGCAGCTAAATCTTCATGCAAATCTGCAATAGCATCGCCTTTTGCTTGTATATACGTTGCTGTCCATGGATTACCAGTTGCATCGGTATAAAATAGAGCCTTTCTATGATCAGCATAATGTCCAGCAAGTCCAGCTTTTTTTATTTCTTCTATAGTTGCATTTTCCATAAGTTGATATACCATAGTGGCAATAATCTCAACATGAGCCATTTCTTCTGCTACTATTGCTTAAAGGTAAAAGAACTTGTCGTGGACGTTCTTTACTTGAACCAATTAATATAATATCTAAGGTTCTTGTTTTACTATCCCAAACAACATATTTAACAAGACTCTTGATTAATCTTTTTTTATCCTCAAATTCTTCAACAAAATCATAGAACTTTTTAAAATTATCTAAAATACTCAAAATTTCATCTAAAGATTCATCAGTATTTTCAATTTGTCTATTGGCTGATGATAAGTGATCAATTAATGAATTAAGTTCTTTATTTCTGTCTGTAAGCTTTTTTAGTTCTATTTTAAATGGTTCAAGTAATTCTGGATCATTATCAAGATAAATCATTTTTGCTACTAAATTATTAATACATTTCTTATTGCTTTCAATTTCTTTTGTAAAGTAAGTAAGCTCAGATTGATCATTAATTTGGATTATATTTTTTTTCTTGAGTTCCTCATAATTTTTTATTATATCTTCATGAGTTAATGATTTTAAGGTGGTCACCACGTAATCTTCAGCATCATAGGCATTTAGTGAATCATTACTGCAATTATTAGCGTTGGAATTCCGTAAATTACATGAATAATATCTATATGTATATTTGCCATTTAAGTTTTGCCTAGGTGCCATAGCTGAGTTACATTCTTTACATATAACTAATCCTGATAATAAAGCTTGTTGACTTGTTCCTTTCCTATTGGATGTATTAGATTCTTTTATTTCATCAGCAATCATTTGGCATTTAAGCCACGTATCACTAGAAATTATTCCTGGATGTTCGCCAACAGAGATAATCCACTTATTAATGGGAGCAAAGCCTCCTTTTTCAGTTCGTCTATTATAAGCCATAACGCCATTAATACCATTTATGTTTTCATATCCAAATACTTCGGCACCACACATTTTAAAATAATTTAATATTTTTTTACCTGCAATTGAATAGGTAGGATTATTAATAGTCTGCTTAACTAGATTTCTTGAAAAAAGAGAACCTTTTCTGCTAAGTATCCCTTTGCTTTCTAATAATCTACTTACTTTTTGATAACTTTTGTATTTCATGAATAATTCAAAAACAAGTTTAGGGATATGACTTTCAGCAGGATTAACTTCAAGAATATGCTTTTTTCTATTTTTACCATTTAAGTTGTTATTAAGGATTTCAATAGATTTATAACCAAGTGGAGGAGGACCACCAAGCCATCTTCCAGTCTTTGATAATTCTCGTAAGTTATCTTGTATGCGTTCAGCAATTGTTTCCCTTTCAAGTTGAGCGAAAGTAGCAGAAATGTTCAACATAGCTCTACCAATAGCAGAAGAGGTGTCAAATTGCTCCTTAATTGATATAAATGCTATATCATATTTATTTAATACTTCTATAGTGCTTGCAAAATCACCAACATTTCTAGATATCCTATCAAGTCGATAGCAAATAAGATGAGTGAATTCTTTAGACTTTATATCTTTCATAAGTTTTTGAAATTTAGGTCTGTTAGTATTGCCACCAGAAAAACCTTCATCTTCATAAATTTCATATTCATCTATGCCAATGCTTTTAGCATATTGTATACACATATTAATTTGATTATCTATAGATTCACCCTTTTCAGTGAACTTACTTTTACGAGAATATATTCCTGCTTTCAATCTGAATCAATCCTTTCTAAAGCTTATAGTAATTATATTTAAATACTTATTTATAGTTATCTTATTAGGATGGGAGGGGATAAATGACCTAATACAGATATTTATAAAGGTGTAATTTTTTACAATACAATTATAAGTTCTAGAAAATATTTTTGTTATTATATGCTAATGCATACTTAAGGAAATTTAAAGATGGATCGTTTAACTATTTAAGAATAAAATATTAATTTAATATGTATGTTATAGTAATTACAATATTTTACTGAAAATAAATAGAGATTGTATATGGCACTGTTTTTTGAAAGGAGTAAAGATAAATGCATAAAAATAAACGCAAGGTTATGAAAATGGTTGTTATATTTCTTACAATATTAATAGTCTTTCTAATTGGACTTAACTATTTAAGAAAACCAAATACAACTAAAGAGATTAGCTACAATCAGTTCATGAGTCTACTAGATGAGAATCAAGTTTCAAAAGTTGTTATAATGGATGAGGAAATAAAAATAACACCAAGAGATAATTCAGAATACAAAGGTAAAACTCTATATACACTTAATATAGATGATGGAAACTTGGTAGCTAAGCTTCAAAAATTAAAGGTGAATTACGATATCATAACACAAGTAAGATCCACAATTGTAAGCAAATTAATTGCATTAGTTATTATTTTGTTGTTTGTATATTTTATTTTGAGAAATAAATCATTAAAAAGTGATAAGAAAAGACTGTTAATTAAAATAAGAAATTTAGAAAATAAGGATAATATTTAAGTTAATTTCTACCTGATTCAAAGTACTGAAAGTCAAAATAGTAAACTATTATGATAATATAGGTGAAAATAAAAAATTAAGATAATTTATTGAAAAGTCATGTATATACTCACTAATTTTAAATATTAATGCTATTTGACTTCTTGGAGCATTTGTAGAAAGGCAGATGCTCCTTAATATTAATAAAATATTATATTAAATAGTTAAATGTAAATGATTAACAATTTAATTCTATTATGATATAGTAGATTTAATGAGTAATAAATTATACGAGGAGAGTTATAATGATTACAGCTGATCAATTAATGATTTTAAAAGAGAATGATATACAGAATATATCTAAAGTTATTAACAAAAATGACATATCACAGTTTGTTGAATGGCTATCTGAAAAAAATGATAAAGTAAGATATAATTCATTGTTACTGCTAGAGAATTACTCAGCATATTTTAAGGACGTATACTTCTTTTGGGATGTATTTATAGAAAAACTTAGGAACAAAAATTCATATCAAAGAATTATCGGATTAAAGCTCATTGCAGATAATGTAAAATGGGATGAGGATAATAAGTTTGAAAAAATATTTGATGAATATTTTAATTTTCTAAATGATGATAAATTAATAATAATACGGCAAGGATTACAATCAATACAAAATATAATTCCATATAAGGAACAATTAAATAATAGAATCGCAAATAAGATTATGTCTTTAAACATTTGGAATCTTAGAGAAACTATGAGAAAATCTATATTGATGGACATATTGAATGCTCTAATATTGATTAAAAAGAATCAAGCAAATGATGAGATAGACAACTACATTATTAATGCTGTTTCAGGTGGTGTTTTGGACAAAAAGACTAAAAAACAAATTGCATCAGATTTACAATTACCGCTCATATTCTGAAAATATAATGAGTTTTATAATACCTCAATATTCAAAATTGAATTTGAGGTATTTTTTATTTAATAGAATAATCGTTAAAAATACTATAAGCAAAAGCAAATTTGTAAAAAGAATTGTTAGGAACTATTTTTTTATATTTGCATATTATAAAAGCAAATATAATGGAGGAATAAGATGAAATCTAGGCAAGCTATAACAGTGAGAGTTCATTACCCAGAAACAGTAGAAGGAATGGAGCTACTAAAGAAGTCTCAAGCAGAAGCTATGATTGATATTTTAGAAAAACAGCTAGGAGAGAAAAAAGTAGAAGAATTATTTGAATATATGAAAAAGAAAATTAAAAAAACTTAGTAAAAAAGCTGATTAGACTCATGAATTTAAACAATATTTAATATTAAGTACATTATATTAAATTGTATTATGGAACTTATTTTTTATTATAAATTTACTTAAATTCGACTTTTTAGGACGGAAAATGAAATTTTGGAATGTATATTATATTGAGAGGATAAAGTCCAATGACAGTACCCCTTATTATGTCATTGGAATTACTCCTATTATATACCTATATTTATTAAATATCCCGTATATTCTTAGAATGTACGAGATATTTGTTATTATTGGAGTAAAATATATAGTACTTCATATGGTTAATTTAAATATATACTTGATAGGCCTGTGAAATGATTTATATAAATAAACATATATACATATTGAAAGCACAAAATAGTGATTATAATTATATATTGTGGTATAGAATAAAAACTTTATATAAACTCATTGATAGAACTATTCTGAATTTTGTATAAGAAAAATTTTACAGATATTAATATTACAATGGAAACATATATCGTATTAAAAATTATACTAAGATATATGTATATATAAAATTACGAATTACTCAAATGATTATCTTATATTAAATTTAGAAGTACAAAGGAGTTGTATTGAATGAGGAAATATTTTAATTCTACTAGATGTACTAAAGATTCATGTGAATTATGTAGAACAATTAATGCTGATCCAATAGATATGGAAAGACATGGTGCGAAATTAGTTACAGCAAAAGTAAAAATAAATAATGTATGCCTTGGGAAAAAAGTTGCTGTTGCATGTGTTGTATATGATGAAAATAATAAAATACTTGCATTTAAAGGTTTTATTACAATGGCTTCTAGAGATGCTAGTAGTACAAAGTCATGTGGAACTATTGAACGTGATATAGTATTTGTGATTCCAGAAAATTATAGTTGTGATCTTGATAAATTAAATGTTCGTACCAAAGCAAACTATATATATCCATGTGAATAAGGATAGGTAACAATAAAAACACTTGTAAGATAGAATTTTATTCATACATCTTACAAGTGTTTTTATTGTTAAGTTAATATTCTAGTTACCTAATTAGTATTAGATTTTTGGTTAAATAAACAAACTTCTATATTATGTTATAATTTATACATTGATATGATAATATAAAAATATGATATTATTTTAAATTTGAGTAAATGGGAATATAAAAAATACAATTAATAGAAGGAAGGATACGATAGTGGAATTAGAAAAAAAAATTAGAAACAAAATTGCTATTATTATAGTATTAGCGTTTGTACTTTATATAGTATTTAATTATTGGAACAATATTACAGGCATATTAACAGAAATATATGATTTAGTTTTTCCATTTATTTTAGGAGGATGTATTGCATTTATTCTAAATATTCCAGTTACATTTTTTTCTCAAAAGCTATTGCATTTACCTAATAATAGTATAGGAAAGATAATTAGGAAACATATCACAGCTGTAAGCATAATAATTTCATGTATCATTATAATAGTGATTTTTACATTAATTTCAGCAATAATTATTCCCAATATTATTGAGACTGCCAAGATATTGCCAATTGCTTTTGATGGTTCAGTAAGAATGTTCCAAAAATGGTTGGATGGCAATAGCTGGTTATCTAATAATTTTATAGATTTAATTAACAATATAGGGATTGATTGGAATAGCGTTTTAAATAATGTGAAGTCAACTATTTTTAATGGCATGAGTTCAGCATTACTATCAACAATAGAAGCAGCAACTGCTTTTGCAAGTACTACTTTAGAACTTATATTGGGATTTATATTTGCTATATATTTATTAGCAGAAAAGAATAAGTTGGGAAGCCAATTTAAGAAAGCATTGTATGCTTTTATGAAAAAAGAAAAAGTAGACTCTATTTTGTCTGTATTAAAATTTACAAGTTTGACATTTTCAAATTTTTTTATAGGCCAATGTACTGTATCTGCAATTTTAGGAATAATGTTTTTAATTGCAACTATGGTACTAAGAGTACCATATGCTTTAGTAATTAGTATCTTAATTGCTATTTTATCTATTATCCCCGTATTAGGTTCAGCAATTGGATGTATCTTAAGTGTATTATTAATTGTAATGGTCAATCCCGTGAAGGCAGTAATTTTTTTACTTGTTTTTTTAGTAATCAAACAAATAGAGGATAATTTAATTTATCCCAAAATCGTAGGAAGCTCAGTAGGGTTACCAGCTATTTGGGTATTAGTAGCAATTACTTTAGGAGGAAAATTATTAGGTGTAGCTGGCATGATTATATTTATTCCTATTTCCTCAGTTGCTTATGTCTTGTTTCGTAAAGAAGTATATATAAGATTAAGAAGAAAAGGTATAAAAATGGAGTAAATTAATTGCCGCCTCTTCCTTTATTGAGAATAGTTTATTGGTATAAAAAGAAAAGTTATAGCAGTAAAAGTGAAAGAATTAAATAATGTATCTTTTAAGCATGATAATAGGTGTTTTAAGACAAACGTAATTATTTATTAAATTATTATGATATTATTAGGTTGTAATAAGTATAATTCCCTAGAAGATAAAAAGACACAAATCTAGTACCAAAAAAATAATGATAGTTAACAGTAGAAATATTGTTTGCTATCATTATTTTTTTTATGATACAAGTATGCTTTAATTTTTATTTAAATAATTTTTTACTTTTGAATATATTTATAATAAGAAATCCTAACGATAATTTTTAATGAATTTTTTATAACATAATTAAGTATAAATATTTATTTTAAATTAATTGAAATCAGAAGGGAGAATTTTTAATGTTAAAAAGTATAAAAAAATCAGTCAGCCAATCTGGTAGGAATGCGAAGGAAGCAGCTAAAGCTGCTAGAAAGAGATCGATAGAAGAAGCTAAGGCTAATATAGAAATGGGGGCAAAAGCAACTAACAGATCGAAGGAAGAAGCAAGAAGAATGGCAGAAGAAGCACAGAAAAATGCTCAAGAGAAAGGAAAAAGACAAGCAAAAGCAATGGCAGAAGCATCACGAATTGCAGAAAAAAAAGCAAAGGAAATAGCTAAAAAAGTAGAAGAGAGAAAAAAAGCATGAAAGACTGTATGAAAAGTTTTTCGTAAGCATCTTTTCATGATAATAGTTTAATAGAGTATGTGAAAGTTTTTCTGTAAATAGCTTTCTATAAATAAGAATTTAGTAGGATATATGGCTCAATTACAAGCTATATATCTTATTTTTAGTTGTATGTTAATAACAGTTAATAAATCATGTATGTCTTTTATAAATATTTTAGGGAAGTGTTTCTACTTTTACGTCATCGTTGCATCTGTGCCTATATCAGTTAGTAATCCTTTTGATTTGCCTGTTGGCATTGTATAGCGTTGATCCAGATATCTTAAAGCAGCACCTAACTCTCCATCCGGACCACCATATTGTGTTATTAAATATTTGGCCATATTAAGATCCTTACATTTAAGATTTACAGGATATTCCAAAGTTTTTACATAGTACCACATAAACTCATATTCCTCCTATTTATAATTTTCCCATGGCCAAGGTTGATCAACCCATGCTTTTGGATTTTCTACAAAAGCTGAACCGAAATTTGTTAAAGGGCCACAATTTTTTTCATATTCATTAATTAAGCTAGTCAATTTACAAGATACTTTGGAATAATCTTCTCTAGCATTCTTATCTTCTGGAAAGTTATCAAGGAATAAATTTAGCTCTACGGCACAAAACTGATATATCATTATACTATTTAACATATCTCTCGGACTCATATACTATCACCTCTCATATTTAATTTTTTTATATTCATAGTTCGGCATATAACCTTTTTCACAGCCGTATTCACAGTCGTGATCATGGTGATGGTGATCGTGGTATGGTCTATAAAGATCTTTAAATATTGTTCCTTTAGAAAATCCTTCTTTGCAAGAAAAGAGATTCTCATATTTTTGAGGTAATATATATGCACGAGCATATTCTTTTTGTTTACACATACAGTCATCATGTCTGTACATAAGGGGTTCACTCCTTCATTAGTGGCTTACTTACTTAATAATTAATTTATGCATGATATGAAATTATTGTGATAAATAAAAAGGAGAATTTTGGATTTTTTTGCAGGTGATTGTTATATAAAGTTATATAAGATAACTAGTTTAATTATATAGGACCTTATTCAAGTGTTTTACTTAAAACTTGACAAATAATATTTATAGAGATAAGGTCAACACATGAGTAAGATTTTAGAATTTCCTTTTTAGAGATTTTATATAATGGTATTAGAAAATAAATTATTAAGAGAGTAGGAGAATATTATGAAAAAATTACTGGTTGTGATTGATTATCAAAAAGATTTTGTTGATGGTGCATTGGGGTTTAAGAAGGCTGAGACTTTAGAAGAAGGAATATATATAAAAGTGGAAAAGTACTTAGACAATGATAATAAGGTATTATTTACTTATGACACTCATTCTGAGAATTACTTGGAAACAAGGGAAGGAAAAAGCTTGCCAGTTCCACATTGTTATATTAATACTGATGGGCATGAATTATATGGAAAATTGAAGGAATTTGTGGGAGCTGCAAATACTATGCATTATAATAAGAGTGCTTTTGGAATAGCTCCAAAAGATATGCTTAAAATAGCTTCAGAACTTGGAGAAGATTTGGATGAAATAGAATTTGTAGGTGTTGTAACCAATATGTGCGTTATAAGCAATGTTATAATATTTCAAGCTCAATATATAAATGCTAATTTGACTGTCGATGGAACACTTTGCGCAAGCTTTGACGAAAGTTTGCATAATAAGGCTCTAGACGTTATAGAAGCACTTAGTGTAAAGGTAATGAGATAATATCATTAATAAATATAAAACTCTAACTATATATCTTAACCTTATGCAGTCCGGCTATTTATTTTAATAAAACATTAAAATAAATAGCCTTTTTAATTTGTGACAATAAGTATATTATAATAGGTGAATACAGAAAAAATAGGTGATTAATTAGAGTTATGTAAGGAGATTAGTATGGACAATAAAATAGTTGAAAAATATTATGATTGGTTTAATTCATATGTTAAGAAATTTTACGGAGAAGATAGTGTAGTAAATCAAAATATAGAGCTTAAAGCGAAACATACTTTTAATGTTGCAAAACATTGTGTGAATATAGCTAAGTCTCTAAATTTATCAGAAGATGAAATTAACACAGCAGAAATAATAGGTTTATTTCATGATGTAGGGCGATTTGAACAATTTAAAACCTATAAAACATTTAAGGATTTTATATCTGTAAATCACGCATCTCTTGGAATTAAGGTTTTAAAAGAAAACAAGGTATTAGATGAGTTAAAAGAATGGAGGAAAAAAACTATTATGAAGGCCATAGGTCTTCATAATACGAAGGAACTGCCAGAAGCACTAAATGAAGAAGATAAGGTGTTTTGTAAACTGATTAGAGATGCTGATAAGCTGGATATCTTTAGAATAATTGCTGAATATGAGCAAGAGCGAAAAGAGAATCCCAATCCTGCTTTGGATAATTTACCTTTTACATCGGGTTATAATAGTGAATTTTTAGAAGATATTATCTCTGGAAAAAGAATTAGCAATTCTTCATTAAAAAATTATAATGATAGGAAATTATATGAATTAAGTTGGATAAAAGATTTGAATTATTCTGCTTCTTTTAATTATATAAGAGAGAAAAAAGTTTTAAAAATATTAATTAACAGTTTGCCGGAAAATGAAGAGATTAATCACATTTATGAGCATCTTAAGCAATATATAGAAAAATTTAGTGTGAAAAAAGAAAAAATCTAAAGTTATCTAGTAGAAGGTATTAATACTACTTTTGTTAACATTTTAATAGATTATAATTTGTGGTATTGGTTAATATATTACTGCCAAGCAAAATTTATTTAATTTAAGGGAGGTAGATAGATATGTCTAATAATAGTGGAAGAAACAGAACATTGATACCAGAAGCAAAACAAGGTTTAAATTCTTTAAAAACTGAGGTGGCTTCAGAAATAGGATTAAGCAACTATGAAAGCACAGATAAAGGAAACCTTTCTTCAAGACAAAATGGAAGCGTTGGCGGTTTCATGGTTAAACACATGATTGAAAGCTATGAACAAGGCTTAAAATAATAAGTAAGCTAAAAACATAGCGAATAACTATTTCTCCAAAGGCTGTGATTCCTTTCCTCACAGTTAATAAAGGCTAGTAGGATATATATATTATGATAGTATATTTGTTCTACTGGCTTTTTTATATTTAAAATTAGTACTTTACAGAACGGCATCTATTAAAATAAAAAGTTATTTTAATGATAATTTATAATGTTAGATACTCTCTATTTTAATTGTTTGACAAAATATATTTAAGAGTATATAATTTATTTCGAAAGCGAAATATTCGGCAATGAAATATTCGATAGCGAAATATTCTGAATCGAAATAAATTTTAGGGAGTGGGGAATATGGAAAGTATTAATGAAAGCATAGAAGTTGCAAGGTTATTTCAAGAAGTAATGGGCTTATTCAGAAATAATATGAAGAAAATAATTAAAGAAACTGGTATGTCAATGCCTCAAGGTATGATTATGGGGCTTTTGGGTCACAATAAAAAAATGAAGGTTACAGAATTAAGTAAGCATCTTCATTTATCAAACAGTACAGTATCCGGACTTATAGATAAGCTTGAAGCACAAGAAATGGTTATTAGAGAACGAAGTGAAGAAGACAAAAGAGTTGTATATGTGAGTATATCTCCTAAATCTGAAGAACTATATAAAAGTTTTCATAAAAAGATAGAAAAGAATATTGAAAATATATTAAGCAAGGGAAACACAGAAGAACTTAATAAAATTTTTGAAGGATTATATATTTTAAAAAAGCTTTTAAACGAGCAGGAAAAAGAATAATAATTAAAGGAGAAAGCGCTAATGATAAAATTGTTCAAATTTTTAAAACAATATGCAATTCATATAACAATAATAGTTTTATTAACTTTTACACAAGTACTTGCAAACTTGTATTTGCCTACACTGATGGCAGATATAGTTGATAAAGGAATTGTTCAAAAAGATGTAGCTCAAACTATCTCATTTTGGAGCTATACTGGAGAATATAAGGGAGTAGATTATATTTTAAGGATAGGAGCAATTATGCTGCTTGTTTCTTTAGGCGGTGCAATTTGTTCAATTGTCTCTTCATTTCTATCATCAAGAACAGCTATAGGATTTGCAAGAATAATTCGTAATAAGTTATTTGCAAAGGTTGAAAGTTTTTCACTACATGAATTTGATAAACTTGGAACAGCAACTTTAATAACAAGAACAACAAATGACGTTACGCAAGTTCAATCAGTGATGGTTATGATGTTTTCAATTATGCTTTTTGCACCATTAACAGCTTTAGGCGGAGTTTTTATGGCCTTAAGAGAAGATAAAACTTTGACATGGATCTTTGCGGTAGTAATACCATTACTTGCAATTATCATTTTACTTACTCTAAAATTTGCAATGCCTCTATTTAAATTGATGCAGGTTAAAATAGATAAGTTAAATTTAGTATTGCGTGAGCATCTTACAGGAATTAGAGTAGTTCGTGCTTTTAATCGTATTAATACTGAAAAAGTTAGATTTGATGATGCAAATAGAGATTTAATGGATAATGCTATAAAGGTAAATAAAATAATGGCAATTTTAATGCCAATAATGATGCTTATAATGAATGTTACAACAGTCTCAGTAATTTGGTTTGGAAGCATAAGAATAGATTCAGGAAGCATGGAAGTTGGTTCGTTAATAGCATTTATGCAATATGGAATGCAGATTTTATTTGGATTTTTAATGCTTGGTATGGTATTTATAATGATTCCAAGAGCACAAGCTTCAGCAGTTAGAATAAATGAAGTATTAGACATGAAATCGGAAATTTTAGATCCAGAAAAGCCAGTGATAAATGAAAATGAAGGTGGTTATGTTGAATTTAAAGATGTAAGCTTTAGATATCCAGGTGCGGAACAAGATGCTATTAGTAATATATCATTTAGTGCTAAGCCTGGAGAAGTAACAGCTATAATAGGCGGTACTGGTTCTGGAAAATCAACATTAATAAATATGATACCGCGTTTTTATGATGTAACTAATGGAGAAGTTCTTGTAGATGGTATTGATGTTAGACAGATGAGTCAAGAAAGTATAAGAGCTAAAATAGGATTTGTTCCTCAAAAAACTGTTCTTTTTTCTGGAACTATTGCTGAAAATATCAAATATGGTAAAGATGATGCTTCCATAGAAGAAATTAGACATGCAGCAGCTGTAGCTCAAGCAGCAGATTTCATAAATGGAATGGAAGATGGATATGATCATGTAATAGCACAAGGAGGAACTAATGTATCAGGAGGACAGAAACAGCGTTTATCCATAGCGCGTGCTCTTGTTAGGAAGCCGGAAATATATGTTTTTGACGATAGTTTCTCAGCACTTGATTTTAAAACTGATGCAAAACTTCGTGCAGCACTAAAAAATGAAACTTCTAAATCTACCGTAATCATTGTTGCTCAAAGAGTAGCAACTGTTATGGATGCGGATAGAATTATGGTTTTAGATGAAGGCAGAATTGCTGGTATTGGAACTCATAAGGAACTATTAAATAGTTGCAAAGTATATTCTGAGATTGTTTCATCACAACTATCAGAGGAGGAATTATCATGAGTGAAAATCGTAATAAAGGAAACAGAAGACAAGGCGGTTTTGGCGGAGGACCAATGGGCTCTTTTGCACGTGGACCGGTAGTTAAAGCAAAAGATTTCAAAGGAACATTAAAAAGACTTTTAAATTATCTGAAACCTCAACGAATGAATTTTATATTAGTTTTTATATTTGCCATAATGAGCACTATATTCAATATAGTAGGACCTAAAATATCAGGTAAAGCTATAACTAAATTAGTCGAAGGTATAGTAGCTAAATACACTGCAATAGCTGAAAATACTCAACTGGTTAAAGCAGGAAGGCCAGCAAACGTTGCAATACCAGGGATAGACTTTGGTTATATAGGAAATATTCTCTTATTACTTTTAGGGTTATATTTAATTAGTACAATTTTTGGTTTTCTTCAACAATATATTATGGCAGGTGTGGCTCAAAAGACTGTTTATAATTTAAGAAAAGAAGTTGAAGATAAAATTTCCCGTTTACCTCTTAAATTTTTTGATTCAAGAACTCATGGTGAAATTTTAAGCCGTGTAACAAATGATGTTGATAATATTGCAACAACATTGCAACAAAGCCTTACACAACTTATTACTTCTTTAGTTACAATAATTGGAATTATTATAATGATGTTAACTATAAGTCCATTGCTTACATTAGTAGTAGTTTTGACATTACCTCTTTATATTGGTATAACTACTTTAATTGCAAAGTATTCTCAAAAATATTTTGCAGCTCAGCAAAAAGAGATTGGAGCTCTTAATGGTCATGTAGAAGAAATGTATACAGGTCATAAAATTGTTAAGGTTTTTGGTCATGAAAAAGATTCAATTAAGGAGTTTCAAAATATTAATGATAGACTTTACAAAGCTGGATGGAAGGCACAGTTTATATCAGGCGTGATAATGCCAATGATGAGATTTGTAAGTAATATAGGTTATGTGATAGTTTGTGTTGTCGGTGGATATTTGGCTACATTAGGTAAAATTAGTATTGGTGACATACAAGCGTTTATTCAATATTCCAATCAATTTACCCAGCCTATAGTTCAAACAGCTAATATTGCTAATGTAATTCAATCTACAATAGCATCTGCAGAACGTGTATTTGAACTTTTAGATGAAGATGAAGAAGTGCCTGATTCAGTAGATGCGAAGGTTATAGAATTTCCTAAAGGTGATGTTAAATTCAATAATGTTGATTTTAGTTACAAGAAGGAAGAACCACTTATTGAAGATATGAACGTGGATGTAAAACAGGGTCATACAATTGCAATTGTTGGACCAACTGGAGCAGGTAAAACTACTCTTGTTAATCTGCTAATGCGTTTTTATGAGATAAATTCTGGCAGCATAACAATAGATGGAATTGATATAAAAGATATAAAACGAGGAGCACTGCACAATATGTTTGGAATGGTTCTTCAGGATACATGGTTATTTAACGGTAGTATTATGGACAATATTGCTTATGGAAGAGAAGGAGCTACAGAAGAAGAAGTAATACAGGCAGCAAAGGCCGCTCATGCTCATCACTTCATTAAAACTCTTCCAGATGGATATAACACAATATTAAATGAAGAAGCCTCAAATATATCTCAAGGTCAAAAGCAGCTTCTAACTATTGCTAGAGCAATACTTGCGAATCCTACAATAATGATACTTGATGAAGCAACAAGTAGTGTTGATTCAAGAACAGAAGTATATATTCAAAAAGCTATGAATAATCTTATGAAAAATAGAACAAGTTTTGTAATTGCTCATAGACTTTCTACAATTAGAGATGCTGAGTTAATACTTGTTATGAATAAAGGAAGTATAATTGAAATGGGTAATCATCAAGAGTTGTTAGATAAAAATGGCTTTTATGCTGATCTTTATAATAGCCAGTTTAGCGGAGGCAATTTAGATAGCGATGTAATATAAAATTTGAAACCTATGTTTAGCAAAATCTAAACATAGGTTTTGTTTTTTTATAATCGCTAATAAAAAATGCTATATATGATTATTTTATAATGCTAAAATATATATAATAAAGAAAATTTGGAGGTATTATGGATAATATAAATAAGAATTTAACAAGAATAAGAAAAGCCAATATAGATGATTTGGAGATAATAGCTAAATTTAATTATAACTTAGCAAAAGAAACAGAAGATAAGGAATTAAATTTAGATATTGTTACTAAGGGGGTTAAAGCTATATTAGATGATCCTGCAAAGGGTCAATATTATGTTTATGAAATTAACAATAAGGTTGTTGGACAAATTATGCATACATATGAATGGAGTGATTGGAGAAATGGAATGTTTCTCTGGGTTCAAAGTGTATATGTTGATGCGGAGTATAGAAGAAATGGTATATTTAAAGAGTTATATGCTTATGTTAAAAATACATGTGATAAGAATGAAGAACTAGCAGGAATCAGGTTATATGTTGAAAAAGAAAATCACAATGCTAAAGCTACATATAAGTCCTTGGGAATGAGTGAATGTAATTATCACATGTATGAATATGAAAAATAGAATGAAATTAGTACAATGAATTTGAATAGAAGGGATGTGAGTATTTAAAGGGAGATGAAGAAAATTAATCTTTCTTTAAAAGATTATTATGGAAAAGAAAAAAATAGTAAGAGATGGACATATTCATTCACCATATTGTCCTCATGGAACTAAAGATGATTTTGAATTATATATAGAAAAGGCACTAAAAGAAGGATTAGAAGAAATGACTTTTACTGAACATATGCCGTTCCCGGGGTATTTTATAGAAGATAAAGAATTTTTAGATGAATGTGCTCCAAATGATGAAGCTATAACCATGTATTTTAGAGATGTTGAAAAGCTAAAAGAAAAATATTCAGCAAAGATAAAAATAAATTTAGGTTTAGAAGTAGATTTTATTGAAGGATATGAAGAGAAGACAAAGAATCTTTTAAATACTTATGGCTCAAAGCTGAATGATGGATTGCTTTCTGTACATTTCGTAAAAATAGGAGATGAATATATAGCTATTGATGGAAAAGATGGATTCGAGGCAGCTTTAAAAGCCTTGGGAACTACAGAGAAAGTTTATGATGCATATTATGAGACTTTGCTTAAAGCAATAAAAGCAGATTTAGGAGAATATAAGCCGCACCGCATTGGACATCCAAACTTAATAAGAATATTTAATAATTTATATCCGATAGAATATAAAAACAAAGAACTTTTAGAAGAAATAGTAAAGGAAATTAAAAATAGAGATTATGAAGTGGATGTAAATACAGCTGGCCTTAGAAAACCATATTGTGGTGAAATATATGTATCTGGCATTTTTAAAGAATTAGTAGATCAATATGGTGTAAAAAAAGTCTATGGGTCAGATTCTCATACAGCCAGTGATGTTGGAAGAGATTTTGATAAGGAATAGTTAGAGACTTGAGTAGTTCACAATAAATATTTTTCAATGTGGTAAAAAATGGATAGAATAAGTTGAAATTTTAAGTATTAAAATTGATAGAAAAACAAATATTTATTTAATGGATAGAGAAAACTTTTCAAGATATTAAAATGCTCTATAAGTTTTTATATTGACAATGACAGGAAATATAGATATTATTATCAATAAAATATCTATAAATTGTGAAGAAGGAGTAAGATAAAATGGCATATTATTTTAATGAACCGTCACATACTTTTGGAGAATATTTGCTAGTACCAGGATATTCTTCAACAGACTGTATCCCACAAAATGTAAACTTAAAAACACCACTTGTTAAATTTAAAAAAGGAGAAGAACCATCTATAAGTATTAATATTCCTTTAGTTTCAGCAATCATGCAATCAGTATCAGATGATAAAATGGCAGTTGCTTTAGCAAAAGAAGGAGGAATTTCTTTTATATACGGCTCTCAATCAATTGAAGATGAAGCAGCTATGGTTGCAAGAGTTAAAAATTATAAATCTGGATTTGTTACAAGTGATGCAAACCTTAAACCAGATACTACACTTGCGGAAGTCATTGACTTAAAGGAAAAAAATGGTCACTCTACTATGGCGGTAACTGAAGATGGAACTCCTAATGGAAAGCTCCTTGGTATAGTTACAAGCAGAGATTATAGAATAACTCGAATGGACTTAAACACCAAAGTTTCAGAATTTATGACACCTTTTGATGAACTGATTTATGCTGATGCTAATATAAGCTTAAAGGAAGCAAATAATATTATTTGGGATAATAAGTTGAATATGCTGCCATTAGTTGATAAAGATCAAAAGCTAAAGTATATGGTGTTTAGAAAAGATTACTCAGCTAATAAGGAAAACTCAAAGGAGCTTATTGATTCACAAAAAAGATATATGGTAGGAGCAGGGATTAATACTAGAGATTATGCAGAAAGAGTACCGGCTTTAATTGAAGCAGGAGCTGATGCATTATGTATTGATTCATCTGAAGGTTTTTCCGAGTGGCAGAAAATAACAATAGATTATATACATAAAAACTTTGGTGAAAATATTAAAGTTGGTGCTGGAAATGTTGTTGATAGAGATGGGTTCTTATTCTTAGCTGAAGCAGGAGCTGATTTTATTAAAGTTGGCATAGGTGGAGGCTCAATTTGTATAACACGTGAGCAAAAAGGAATTGGTCGTGGTCAGGCAACATCACTTATAGATGTAGTAAAGGCTAGAGATGAATACTTTGAAAAGACAGGAGTTTATATACCTGTATGCTCAGATGGTGGTATTGTTCATGATTATCATATGACTTTAGCCTTAGCTATGGGAGCAGATTTTATAATGCTTGGAAGATATTTTTCTAGATTTGATGAAAGTCCAACTAATAAGGTTAATATTAATGGAAACTATATGAAGGAGTATTGGGGAGAAGGATCTAATAGAGCAAGAAATTGGCAAAGATATGACCTTGGTGGAGATAAAAAGCTATCTTTTGAAGAAGGCGTAGATTCCTATGTGCCATATGCAGGAAGTCTAAAGGATAATGTTACAATATCCTTAAATAAAGTAAAATCTACAATGTGTAATTGTGGGGCTCTTACTATCCCTGAATTACAGGAAAAGGCAAAGATAACATTAGTTTCTGCAACAAGTATTGTAGAAGGAAGTTCACATGATGTAATATTAAAAGATAATCATTATAATACTCAACAATAATGAACATGTCATGATAATTTTGAAATAAGCATTTAATTTATTGTTAAATTTTTAAGCTGTGGAGTAACATCCACAGCTTTTTGCATGTAAATATAGGCAAATACTCCAAGATTATTTTTGTTTTAGTAAACATGATTAATAAAAGCTTTTTTATGGTAATGTATGATGTTATAATGAAAAAAAGGCCTATATTGGAATGAATAGACGAATTTAGCGGCAACATACGGAGGGGACAGATGAAAGAGAATTTAAAAGTTACATTAAGACAAATGATAACAATCATACATAGGGCTATTAATTCAACAGAGACAAAACTTTTGAACCATGGAGAAAAAGTTGCATATATAATGTTGAATTTATTAAGAGCACAAGGAAATTATAGTGATGAAGAAATCATTAATATTTGTGCTATATCTATATTTCATGATATAGGTGCATATAAGGTAGGAGAAAGTGATAAATTAGCAGAAATTGATCAATCAACAACGCCATTTGAACATGCTATTTATGGCTCATTATTTATAAAATATTTTTCACCTCTTAGTGATTTATATGAAATAGTATTAACTCATCATTTTTCACATAAATTCTTCAAAAGAAAGAATATGAAAGCAATATCTAAAGAAGGATTATTGCTAAACTTTGCAGATGATATAGATTTTGTATATCAAAATGAGAAGACTTCAGTTAAAAGTTACATATTAGGAAGGCAAAATGATTATTTAAAAGAGCATATTTCGTTATTTCTAGAAGCAGATAAAAGATTTGATTTTTTAAATAAGATTTTTAATGGTTCATATGTTGAGGAATTATACGGATTTTTTGATAGCAAAGTCCTTAGCAGAGAAGAAGTAATAGCATATAGTAAAATGCTAGCATATTGTATCGATTTTAGAAGTGAAGCAACTGTTAAACATACAATAATTGTTGAAGCTATAAGTTATCAAATAGCTAAATTGTGTGACATAAACAAAGAAAGTCTACTAGAAATAAAACTTGCTGCAGCACTTCACGATATAGGTAAGATAGGAATTTCAGTAGATATATTGGAGAAACCAGGAAAACTTACAGATGAAGAATTTGAAATTATGAAAAGCCATGCAATTATAGGATATAATATACTAAGTGATTTAAATATAGATGATATAAGAGATATTGGTACCCTTCATCATGAAAAATTAGATGGAACAGGATATCCTTTTGGTCTAAGAGAAAAAGAGATTACTAAGGAAATGAGGATTGTAGCAATAAGTGATATTGTTAGTGCACTAATTGGAATTAGAAGCTATAAAAACGAATTTGATAAAGATAACGTAATTAAAATACTTAAAAATATGATAAACCTTAATAAAATCGATTCTAGTATAACAAATTTATTTATAAAAAATTATGACTATATTATTAAAAAGGCATTGGAGGATTCTAAAGACTTAATGGACAAGTATTTAAATTTAAATGATGAATATAGAGAGCTATTAAATTATTATGCCTAGGTAGTTATTAAAACTTAATAAAAAATCAAAAGATTGTTTTGTTATTTAAAAAGAATTTTTTATTGCAAGATAATCTTTTTTATTATTGATTTAAGAAAACTTTAGAAATTCTTTAGAAAGTTCTCATAGTTATTTTTATATTAGTTGTATATAATTTTAATATGTTCAAAAGTATTAGGTAAGTATAGCCAAATTAAATTTACATAATAGAAGTGAAAGTTTTCATTTATGAATTAAATATGTAAGGATGTAAAATAATGATGAATTTATATAATGTTTTAATTGTGGAAGACGAAAAGGAAATATGTGATGGTATTGAAATCTATTTGAAGAATCAAGGATATAATGTATTTAAGGCTGGGAATGGAGAAGAAGGACTTGAAATTATTAAGAAGGTAGATATGCATTTGTCCATTGTAGATATTATGATGCCTAAAATGGATGGAATAACTATGGTCATGAAACTTCGTGAAAATTATGATTTTCCTGTAATAATGCTCACAGCTAAATCAGAAGAAATGGATAAAATAATGGGGCTCAATATTGGTGCTGATGATTATGTGACTAAGCCATTTAATCCAATGGAGCTATTAGCTAGAGTGAATTCGCAGCTTAGGAGGTATTCTAAGTACTTAAGTGTATTAAATAATTTCGAAGAAAAAAATAATAACTTCACAATTGGGGGATTAGAATTAAATACAGATACTAAAGAAGTATTTTTGGATGGTGAGTTAGTGAAATTTACTCCTATTGAATTTAAAATATTGCATCTATTAATGAAAAATGCAGGAAAAGTTTTTTCAGCAGAGGAAATTTATGAAAGAGTATGGAATGAAGCCGCTATTAATACAGATACCGTAATGGTTCATATAAGAAATATCAGAGAAAAAATAGAGATCGATTCCAAAAATCCTAAGTATTTAAAAGTAGTCTGGGGAATTGGATACAAAGTTGAAAAACAATAATAATAGCGAATTAAAAGGTAGCATTAACTAGTTTTTGTTACCTTTATTTAATTTGGAAAAGTTATTTTTGGCATAATAATTTTAAATTATCATTTATGATTTCTTTAGAATTTCTTTATTTTTATAGTCCCAAATTCTTAAAGATATTGAATTATAATAAGATTAATACTCGAGTAAAAAATAAAAATTATTAGATTTTACAATGCTTTAAATTATAGTACAACATGCAAGTTTGAAATGGAAATTAATAGAGTTTAAAGGAGTTTATAATGAGTGATATGAATAATAAAATACAATTAAAAAATGGTATAAAAATTTATAGTAAGAATATAATATCGTTTTTAATATTAATAATAATATCTATTGGAATTTTTAGTATATATCCTAAAATAGAAGAATTTACGAGGGAGGAGCCTTCAGTTCCTTATGAGAATCATGAATTGTTAGAAGATATTTATAAGAGTAATTATGTATTATATAAAGATATAATAAATCAAAAAAATGACGAAGAACAAACTGGAGATGAAATATATATAGGAGCTACTGACAAAGCATATACTAATGATATAAATGTAATTCATAATTTTAATTATGAATTAAGCTCTTGGAAAGACGATTTAAACAATGGTCTAAGGAATCTTGATTATTTAGTTTATCTAAATGATACCTCTCAAAATAAGACTAATACTAATAATGATTTGAATTTGTTAGTTAATGGTGCGAGCGATAGTAACCTAAAAGATAAATATGCATGGTACATGATTATAAAATATGATCAAAATGGCGCAATTTCAATTAATAATGTTTATGGCGCTGATGAAAATACAATAAAAAATACATTCTCATCATTTAATTTGAGAAATATATGGGGTTACAATATTGATGGAGATAAGAATATTAAAATAAATCCTATTAAAAATGCAACTTTTGTTTATGCTATTTCTAAAGATTTAAAGTATTCAGATAATATAAGTGTAATAGTAGATAATTCATTAAATAAAGTAAATACTAGTGTTTTTCATAAAATAATAACAATAATATTATTTTGTGCATTAATATTAGGATTATTGATTCCATATAAAAGGGGTAACAATATTCTTGGAATTAATGTTTTCTTTAAAATACCATTTGAAATTAATTGTATTATATTTGGATTTGGAGCTTTATTTTCGGTGTTCATTTCTCCAGAGGTTATTTTAGAAACCTTAAAAGGCAGGCTTGCAAAAGATCTGATGGGGCAATATATTACAGCTAATATTGCAGATCCAATAGCAATTGTGGTAAATATCATTATTTGGACATTAATCTTGTATTTCATTTTTGCAGGAGATATGCTATTAAAGTATATATTTGATACTGGAATAGTTAAATATTTCAAGGAAAAATTACTAGTGATTAAAATATTTAAATTATTAAAAAAGTTTGCTGATAGCCTAATTGATTATGTAGAACATATAGATTTGACTGATAAGTCTAACAAAGTTATTATAAAAGTTCTTTTAATAAATTTTGTAATATTATCAATAATATCTATAATGTGGTTATTCGGAATAGCAGCATCAATAATGTATTCAATAGTATTATTTATTATGCTTAGAAAATATGTAGATAACGTAAGGATGAAATTCAAAATACTTTTAAAGGCTACTAATCAAATTGCGGATGGAAATCTTGATGTAGAAATAAATGAAGATTTGGGGTTATTTAATCCATTTAAAGAACAAATAAAAATTATACAAAAAGGTTTTAAACGTGCAGTAGATGAGGAGGTTAAAAGTCAAAAGATGAAGACAGAACTAATATCTAATGTATCACATGATTTGAAAACACCTCTAACTTCAATAATAACTTATGTAGATTTATTAAAAAATGAAAATATATCTGAAGAAGAACGCCGGTTATATATAGATACTATTGATAAAAAATCTCAGAGATTAAAATTTTTAATAGAAGATTTATTTGAAGTAAGTAAAGCTACTAGCGGTGATATTAAACTTAATTTAGTGAATGTAGATATAGTAGAGCTAATGAAACAGACTCAAATAGAATTAGAGGATAAAATAAGAAATTCTGATTTAAGAATAAAAAATAATTTTCCAAGTTCTAAAATCATACTAAAACTTGATGGTCAAAAGACTTTTAGAATTTTTGAAAATCTAATAAATAATATTACTAAATATGCAATGAAAGGTTCTAGAGTATATGTAGACATAGTTGAAAATGATGGAAACGTAGAAATTGTTATGAGAAATATGTCTGCTGAAGAAATAACATTCAATGCTTTTGATATTGCAGAAAGATTTCAAAGGGGAGATAAATCTAGAAATACGGAAGGTTCAGGGCTTGGCCTTGCAATTGCAAAGAGTTTTATAGAAGTTCAAGGAGGTAGATTTGATATAGAAATAGATGGAGATTTATTTAAAGTTATAATTCAATTTAGAAAATAAGCTAATAAACATTTTTGAATATTTTTTATTAAGTTGTAAATAAAGTACTTTATGGTTAAAAAAAATTCTTTCTATTCTTTTCTTTTATATATGTTGCAATAATAAAATTATATTTAGGATGTCTATCTGCTAAGTAAATATCTAAATGTTAAATGTAGAAAATCAA